>JBAQHZ010000025.1:0-14131 GCA_049288585.1 Chania sp. | reverse complement strand
CTCGAAGAAGCCGTCGGAATCGATGCCGTATTCTGCACCAGGAATCGTCGGGTGGCTCGGGCGGCCGCCGGTGGCGATCAGGATATGATCGGCGGTGATGGTCTCGCCGTTGACTTCTACCGTGTGCGCGTCAACGAAACGGGCAAAGCCTTTGATCACATCAACCTTGTTTTTACCCAGCACGTTGTCGTAGGAATTATGGATACGATCAATGTACGCGGTACGGTTAGCTACCAGCTTCTTCCAGTCAAACGCGTTGACGGTGGTATCAAAACCGTAGTCCGGGCCGTATTGATGGATGGCTTCGGCGATCTGCGCCGCGTGCCACATGACCTTTTTCGGTACACAACCCACGTTAACGCAGGTGCCGCCCAGCTCTTTGGCTTCAATCAGCGCGCATTTCTGGCCATATATGGCTGCCCGGTTGATCGATGCGATACCGCCGCTGCCGCCGCCAATTGCTAGATAATCGTAATGTTTCGTCATCTGGGGTTTCCATGAGTTGTGTGATTCGAAGAGGTAGAGTTTAACGCCTGACAGGGGGGCGCAAAGATTGCGTCAATGGCTGTGATAGGCAGAGGTTTGCTCCTCTGCCTGGCCGATTTTAAACAATGATCAGTTCAGGTTTTGCCTGACTAAGTGCTTTGTGATCATCGTTGTTGATGCCAGTATCGGTGATGATAATGTCGATCTTGCTCATCGGTAGCACCAGATTAAAGCCGCGACGGCCAAACTTGGTGGAGTCAACCACCGCCACTACGCGTTTTGCCGCCTGCGCCATGACGCTGCTGATGGAAAAACCCTCATTAAAGGTGGTGATGCCGTTGGTGGCATCCAGTCCATCGGCTCCAACAAACATCACATCGCCCGCAATACCTTGCAAGGAAAGCTCTGCGATGGAACCGTGCAGCGAGCGGGTTTTGTGGCGCAGTGTGCCGCCGCAGAGTACCAACGTAATGTCTTTATTATCGGAAAGAGCGAAGGCGGCGGGCAGATTATTGGTGATCACGGTGATATTACCCATTTTCACCAGCTCTTCGGCAATCAACATGGTGGTGCTGCCGCTGTCCAGAATCACCGTATCGCCGGGGTTGACCAGCGCGACCGCTTTTAACGCAATGCGTTTTTTTGGGTCTTGTGCCATTTGGTAGCGTTCTTCCAAGATAATTTCGTCATTGCTTTTCGCCACCTCAGCTTCCTGCTCCAGTGGGCTACCTAACCGGGCTGCGCCGCCGTGAAAGCGGATCAGCAGGCCTTTTTCTTCCAGTAAGCGCAGGTCAGCACGGATAGTGACTTCCGATATTCCGAAGGAATTCGAAAGATCGCTAACCAAGATGCTGCCGTTCTGCTGGATTAAGTCGACAATTTTGTTTCGCCTTTCAAAAGAATTCATCATCCTGACCTATCGAAATGTTTTGCTTTTATTTTATGCGAAAGGGATATGAAAGGGGAGCATAAAGATAAAGGAGATGAGAGATGAAGCAAAAATAATGGCTGCACAGGGCAGCCATTGGAGGTTAATCATCAGCGAGTTTGAGCATTATTTTGCCCTGCATCGGCCCGCCAGCCAGGGCAGAGACGTTTGCGGCGTACTGTTCCGGTGGGGCGATGCTGGCAATCAGCGGTTCCAACGCCAGTTCAGCCGCTTGGAACAATTTGATGGCTTGCTGCCACTCTTCCCCCGGCCAGGGCGCGGAATAATTCATCCAACTACCCAACAGCGTCAGCTCTTTGCGCAGTATCTGGCTGAAGGTGGTGTAAGACAGATGTAAATCCTTATGCAGCGTACCGACCAGCGCGATTTGTGCCCGTGGTCCGGCGATCTCCAGTGCTAAGCTGACCGTCTGTGGTGTACCGGCAGTTTCCAGAATCAACTGGTCAAAGCGCCGTGTTTGCAGGTTTTCAGCGATCTGTTGTGCGCTGAGTTCTGCACTGTTAAAGGTGTCCACCGCACTGATTTGGCGTGCCAACTGCAACCGCTCCTCGTTGATGTCGATCGCCGTGACGCTGCGTGCACCCATCGCTTTGGCACATTGGATCGCCAGTTGGCCGATAGTTCCGGCCCCGATGATGATCACTTCTTTATCTTGGCAGCCACCGGCTAACTGAATGGCGTGCAGGCCGACGGTGATCGGCTCAATAAACGCCCCTTGCACCAGGCTGACGTTAGCTGGCAGTTTCACCAGATTAGTGCGCTTTACCACCACCAGCTCGGCGTTGCCGCCGTGGCTGCGTGAACCGATAAATTGGTAATTCTTGCACAATGAATAGTAGTGCCGCTGGCATTCTGGGCACTTAAAGCACGGCAGCAGCGGAACACAGGCCACCGCATCATGTTGTTGTAGGTCAGTTACCTGCTCACCCCAGGCGACAACCCTGCCACTGAATTCATGCCCGAGAGTGATCGGGTAAAAATGCGCCCCTTCGGCGAAGATGCGTGGGATGTCTGAACCGCATAAGCCGGAATAGGCCACTTTTACCAACACCTCATCGGCGGCTTGGAGAGAAGGGGCGGGGCGTTGTTCAACGCACACTTGCCCCTCCGTGTGAATCACGACTGATTTCATAACTTGGACTCCGCAGAAAGAGAGGGGGAGACAAGCTCCCCGGGCAATCAGGAAAGAGCGTTGAGGCTCGCAGCGGCCTGTTGCTTGGCGGAGGCTTCTGCCTGCTCAAACTGGCGGGCGCGGCGCCAGGTGAGGAACACTCCGATGGCGTAGATACAGCCGATTACCAGCAAGCCTGCCATGTTTTGCCAGGTCAGCAGTTGGATTAGCAGGTAAGTGATCGGTGAACCTCCCTGGTCCATCGAAGCCACCACGCCACCCGCCTTCAGCGCCCCTGCATTGGCGGCCAGTTGGGTATGCAGACCGATGGTCTGGGTGGCGATCCACAGCGTAATGCTCATGATGATGAAGCCGGAGATCAGCGTGCGGAACAGGTTACCCTGATGCACTGCCACGGCAATGGCGACGAAGAAGCCGATAGTGGCCAGATCGCCAAACGGTAGCACTTGGTTACCCGGCACGATAACGGCGATCAGGATGGTCAGCGGAATAAAGATCAGGCTGGCGGAGACTACTGCGGTATGACCTAACAGCAGCGCCGGGTCAAGGCCGATCAGGAATTCCTGGCCACCAAAGCGTGCCTGTAGGCGTTTGCGCGCATGCTTGGCGATCGGCGTCAGGCCATCCATGATCGGTTTAATCACCCGTGGCATCAGCAGCATTACTGCGGCGGTTTTCACCGCTAGTTGCAGGATGCCTTTCAGATCGTACCCGGCCAGCGCGCCAATAATCAGCCCCATAACAAAGCCGACGGTGACCGGTTCACCGAACGGCCCAAAGCGTTTTTGCACGTCGTCTGCGCTGAAGTGAATGCGGTTCAGGCCGGGAATTTTCTCGATCACGGTATCGACCAGTACGGCGATTGGCCCCATATAGGCAGAGGTCCCGTGTGGAATCGCGATACCTTCCAGCCCGAAAAAGTCGCGGGTATCTTTGGCGAACCAATCTCCCAGCTTGTAGACGAACGCGGCATGCACCACCACGCCTAGGATCCCCAGCCAGTAAGAGCCGGTGGCCAAATGCACCATGGCACCGGTAAAGGTCATGTGCCAGATGTTCCAGATATCCACGTTAACCACCCGTGTCATACGCGTCAGCAGCATCACGATGTTCACCGCAATCGCTACCGGGATGGCGATCAGGGCGATCTGCGACGCCCAGGTCATCGGTGACGATCCGGGCCAGCCGATATCCACCACGTGTAGGTTAATCTGGAACTGTTCGGCCATCGATTTGGCCGCCGGGCCGATTGAATCCAGCATCAGGCCAATCACCAGCCCGATACCCACGAAACCGATGCCGATATGAATGCCGGATTTAAACGAATCCCCCAGCTTCATCCCCAAAATCAGCGAGAAGATGATGATCACGATCGGCAGCATTACAGTCGGGCCGAGATCGAGTATGTAACGCATGATGTCGGTAAACATAGGGCTACTCCGTCAGAAGAGTGAGTATTTTTTGTTTCAGTGCGTCGATACCGACGCCGGAAACAAACGGCATGCCGTGCACCAGCGGGATATCGCCAAATTGGCGATCGACACGCGCGGTGGTGCAGATCAGATCGGCATCGTCCATATAGGTTTCAATCTCGGTCACGCGGCATTGCACTAGATCCAGCTCGATATTGTGCTCCGCGCACAGCTCTATAATCTCTTCTGCGGCCAGGGTTGAGGTGGCAACGGCACCCCCACAGGCAACGATAATTTTACGCTTCACAGTGTTGCTCCTACATAGGCTTGTTGTTGGGTGGCTGCGGGCGAAGTGAATATCTGTTGTGCAAAAATCTCGCCCAATTTTTCTTCAGGTGCAGTCAGTAACGCATTGATAAATTCGGGGTGCTGTAATTGGCCAAACAGCTTACGCAGCAAGACCAACTGTGCGGCCGGGTCGGCGACGATCAGCGCGATAATCAGCGCTGCCGCAATGGTGCCATCACCATCCGCCTGAGCAAACGGTACTGCTTTGTCTGGGCGGATCAGGTAAATCGCCGGTGTGCGAGCGTGTTCAGCTTCGCAATGCGGTATCGCTATCGCATGTTGCTCCAGGGCGATGCCGGTGGGGTATGTAGCTTCACGTACCAGCAACGCCTGCGGGTAACTGTTGTGTACCACTCCGGCGTTGAGCATGGCGGTGCCGATATGTTCCAGCGCCTGCTGCGCATCGGCAAAATGGATGCAGGTGCGAACGAACAGTTGGCTGCTATGCATAGCAAGTCTCTCCGCTGTTTGTTTGCAGTTCAGCCGGGGAACAGCCGAAGCGGTAAGCGCGCAGCACATCCTGAATTTTGTCGATGAGTAACGCATGTGGTTCTTTCGCCAGCTTGCGTTCCATAACGCGCTGATATTGCAAAGGAAAATACTGGCTGAGTAGGCCGACGGGGATCTCCTGCTGGCAGAGGTTTTCCAGCAGTGTCGCCATACTTTGCGCAATACGCGGGTGCGGCCAGTAATAACGAATGCGATCCGACAGGCTGAAATGCAGGTCTATCAATGAACGGCTGAACGTGGGGTGATAGTACTTCTTCCAGTAGTCCGGTTCGTCGAGCATGACTGTGTCAAGTACCGCCAGGATCTGGCTGCGTTTTTCCGGCGCGATTAATACCTGCTCGATATTGGCCATCGCAAACACCGCTTCGCGCAGGGCGAAAGTCAGCGCCGGGCCAACCTTCAGAATCGCGAAGTGGCCGCGCACCAGTTGCTGATAGGCTTCCCGCGTCTGGTAATCGGTGGAATGCGCTTCGTAAACCAAAGGTGTCGTGGTGATGAAGTGGGAAAGCTCGCGGGCAAGTTCTGGTTGGTAAGCGATCACTTGCGAGTGATCGAACTCAACACCCGGTTGCACCACTAGTGCGATAATCCTTGGGATAGCATCTTCCAGCCCAGCTTGGCGGAATGCCTGATAGTGGGTTTCTAGCGTCGCGGCAGCGTCGCTCGCGTGAGTAATATGCACGCTGCCAATGGCGGAGGATTCGCCGCCGGGGACCGGCACTTCGGTGCCGATCACATAGGTTAGCTGCTGTTTTTGCTCAGGCGTGGCTACCTGTTCGGCGATCCGGCACAGGCGTGCGGCGCGTTCAGCTACGGTGTGGGGATCCAACGGGATCGGATCGTCGGCGCAGGACATGGAAGCGTCCAGGTGGATCTTGCTGAATCCGGCTTTGACGTAATCGGCGATCAGCACTTCCGCCTTTTCCATGGCTCTGGCTGCTGGTTCATGCTGCCAGCAGTTGGGCCCCAGATGATCGCCCCCTAACAGCAGCCGAGAGGTTGGGAAGCCGACGGTTGCCGCAATTTCACTGACAAACTGGCGGAAATCAGCCGGTTTCATGCCGGTGTAGCCGCCAAACTGATTAACCTGGTTGGATGTTGCCTCGATCAGCACCTGACGATTGCTGTGTAAATCCAGGCGGAGTGCAGCTTCAATAACTAACGGGTGTGCTGAACAGACAGAGCAAATACCGATCGGCTCGCCTGCTTTGTGTCTTGCGATGATATTTTTCATTTAACCTCCGTTTTCTTACGAATATAATCGTAATGTTTCGAAGTGTTAGCAATGCTCTTTTGTATTATTCGTGATCCAGATCGAAAACTTTGCTGCTGTTTTCAGCCTGCTGGTCTTTCGCTATGGTGGACATCACAAATAAAAGAACTAATTTTTATTTTTAATAATCAATGGTTTGCATTTTTACACGAAAAAGAGGAATAAAATGAAAGCGGCATGAGAGCCGCTTGGTGAAGGATTTTCAACAAAAAGGGAATGGGTTTTAGGTCGCTCAGAGTTTGCCTTCACAACCACACACGTGAATGACCTTTTTCACCACCTGCTGCATGGCCTGCTTAGCCGGTTGCAGATAGTGACGCGGATCGTTGGCCTGCGGGTGCTGCGCCAGATACTGCTTCAGCGCATCCGAAAAAGCGATCTTCAGTTCAGTTGCAACGTTAACCTTACAGACTCCGAGCCGGATAGCGTGCTGAATATCGCCGTCTGGTAAGCCTGAAGCCCCATGCAGAACCAGCGGTACGCTGACCTTATTACGGATTTGCTCCAGGCGAGTGAAATCCAGTTCTGGCGTTCCTTGATAGAGCCCGTGCGCCGTGCCGATCGCCACCGCCAGTGAATCTATGCCGGTGGAACGAACAAACTCCTCGGCCTGCTCTGGCGAGGTATAGCGTGCGTCTTTGGCATCGACGCTGATGCCGTCTTCAATTCCGCCTAGCCGCCCCAGTTCCGCTTCAACGCTCACGTCGTAACGATGGCAAAATTCGGTCACCTGCCGCACCAGCGCAATATTTTCTGCCAGCGGCAGGTGTGAGCCGTCGATCATCGCCGAGCGGATCCCTACATTCACTTTGCTTTCAATATCCTGCATGGTTTCATGGTGATCGAGATGCACCGCCAGCGGGATACGATATTCGGCCGCCAGCTGTTTGACGATGGCGACAACATTGGCGGTGCCTGCATAAAGGTAAGTGCCTGGCGTACCGGCCAGGATCACTGGCGAACGCATCTCTGCCGCCGTCTCTGCCACGACCTGCATGGTTTCCAGGTTATGAATATTAAAGGCCGGTACGGCATAGCCCTGTTGTTGTGCTTTTAGCAGCATATTTTTGGTCGAAATGATGTACACCGCACGCCTCCTGTTCTCTTTTCTTACGATATATTTCGTATTCATAATCAAATCGAAATAAAAAATAAGCAAATGGTTATTTCTCGGTTGTGATCTGGATCAGGAAAAGATCGTGATTAAAACGCAGGTTTGCAGAGGGAGACGGGGGAAATAAGAATGGCCGCCCAGGCAAGCGGCCATGTTGGGTATTACTCGGGAACCACCCAGTTCACCAAGTGGTGACCGATACCGGACGGCACCAGCACCTTGTGCAGCCACGGCAGCACGTTGTTCATCTGTTGCTCCAGCTTCCACGGCGGGTTAATCACGATCATGCCAGAGGCGGTCATGCCGCGCTGATCGCTGTCGGGTTTGACCGCCAGTTCGATCTGCAGGATGCGACGAATACCGGTCGCTTCCAGCTCTTTCAGCATGCGTTTGATCTGCTGGCGCAGTACCACCGGATACCACAGCGCATAAGTGCCGGTGGCGAAACGCTTGTAGCCTTCCTGAATGCCTTTCACCACGTCCTGATAATCGGTTTTCATTTCATACGGCGGATCCATCAGGATCAGGCCACGGCGTGATAGCGGTGGTAATTGGGATCTGATCTGTTGGTAGCCATCGGCACGCTGCACTTTGGCGCGTTCATCTTTCTGGAACTCACTGCGCAGCAGCGGGTAATCGCTCGGGTGCAGTTCGGTGAGATGAATTTTATCCTGCGGGCGCAGCAACTGGCGGGCAATCAGCGGTGAACCCGGGTAGTAACGCAGGGTGCCCGAACGGTTGAAGTTGTGTACCACGCTCATGTAAGCCGCCAGCTCTTCCGGCAGATCGTCACGCTGCCACAGCAGGCCGATACCCTCCAGGTATTCCCCGGTGCGCTCGGCGTGTTCACCGCTCAGTTGATAACGCCCGGCACCGGAGTGGGTATCCAGATACAGCAGCGGTTTCTCTTTTTCTTTCAGCGCTTCAATGATCAGGCTCTGAACGGTGTGCTTGAGCACGTCGGCGTGGTTGCCAGCGTGAAAACTGTGGCGGTAACTTAACATTTGTATTTATCCGATTGAATTTAAAATACTATTATCGAAAGCATTTATTCTGGCAGGCTGATGAATCTAGGTGTGAAAAGCCCGGGCAAACCAGGCTTATGGTTATGCGACTTTCTGTGCCTGCATTGTGGCATATTTTTGGTCTACCTGGATATCGAAGTCAGTAAACAGTGCCACAGGCTTAACGCTGCGCCCGGTTTTTTCCAGCCTAACAAAGCCATGTGAGCTAAGCGTTTTCAGGGTAACCGACAGGTTGCTGATTTTTCGTCCTGAGAGCTCGGCTAACTCCGTTAGCGTTTCCGGTTTCTGTTCGTCCATCATGCGTAGCAGCGAAATATTCTCGTTGCTTAGCACCTGCGCTAAAGCAATCATGGAGGTAAACCAGACCTTTGGCTCATTAGGTTCAGGTTTGTACTCACCTTTGGCGATCGCCAGCGTTCTTTTGCGAATGAGTTCTTCTGGCATTACACCGATCAGTGCTTTCATTGCGCTAGCCTCTCTTTTCTCTTTCCGCGATGACTTCATCCATCTTCTCGGTTGACTTTTTGCCCATGTAATTCAAGTAGATATTCTAAACTAGAATCATGTTGCATATCGCTTCCTTGTTATTCTTATGATCTGATCATAACTATATGCTGCTTAAAGTTCAAACCATAAAAGACCCTATGCCCCCTAATGGCACTTTCCCTCAATCGCCGCCATTGATTTTCCTGCCATTTGGCACCATGTTAGTTAGACATTCGTATTTACTCGGCCTGATGTCCGCATCCGGCCCACAACGCCAATCAGGACTGCCCTTATGACCAATCCGTTGCTGACCCCGTTTTCCCTGCCGCCGTTTTCGGCGATTCGCCCTGAAGATATCGTGCCTGCGGTGCAATCCGCGCTGGCTGATTGCCGTGCTGCGGTAGAGCGCGTGGTGGCTCAGCCGGGGCCGTTTACCTGGGAAAACCTGTGCCAGCCGCTGGCGGAGTCTGACGATCGTCTGTCACGTATCTGGTCGCCGGTTGGCCATTTGAACGCGGTGAAAAACAGCCCAGAGCTGCGCGAAGCCTACGAGCAGGCGCTGCCGCTGCTGTCTGAATACGGCACCTGGGTGGGCCAGCACGAAGGTTTGTATCAGGCGTATCGCAGCCTGAAAGAGGGCGCAGGCTTCGCTCAACTGACTACGCCACAGCGTAAATCGGTGGAAAACGCGCTGCGTGATTTTGAACTGTCGGGCATTGGCCTGCCGGTTGAGAAACAGAAACGCTACGGTGAGATCGTCGCGCGCCTGTCTGAATTGGGTTCCACCTACAGCAACAACGTGCTCGATGCCACCATGGGCTGGAGCAAGCTGATTACCGACGTCAATGAACTGAGTGGCCTGCCGGAAAGCGCGTTGGCGCAAGCGCAGGCGATGGCCCTGGCCAAAGAGCAGGAAGGCTGGTTGCTGACGCTGGACATGCCGAGCTATCTGCCGGTCATGACCTATGCCGACAACCAGGCGCTGCGTGAAGAGATGCACCGCGCCTTTGCTACCCGGGCTTCCGATCAGGGGCCGAACGCCGGTAAATGGGACAACAGCGAAGTGATGGCAGAAACGCTGGCGCTGCGCCATGAACTGGCGGAGCTGTTGGGCTTTGCCAGCTATGCCGATAAATCCCTCGCTACCAAAATGGCAGAAAATCCGGAGCAGGTGCTGGGCTTCCTGAACGACTTGGCCAAGCGTGCGCGTCCGCAGGCGGAGCAGGAACTGGCGCAGCTGCGTGCTTTCGCCAAGCAGCATTACGGTGTGGACGAGCTTGAGGCTTGGGACATTACCTATTATGGCGAAAAGCAGAAACAGCATCTGTTCTCCATCAACGACGAACAGCTGCGCCCCTACTTCCCTGAACAGCGCGTCGTTGAAGGGCTGTTCGAAGTGGTGAAACGCATTTACGGCATTACCGCCAAAGAGCGTAAAGATGTGGATTCCTGGCACCCCGAAGTGCGCTTCTTCGATTTGTTCGATGCTAATGGCGAACGGCGCGGCAGCTTCTATCTGGATCTGTACGCCCGTGAGAACAAACGCGGTGGGGCGTGGATGGACGACTGCGTCGGCAGCCTGCGCAAGGCGAACGGCGAACTGCAAAAACCGGTGGCTTACCTCACCTGTAACTTTAACCGTCCGCTGGGCGATAAACCGGCGCTGTTTACCCATAACGAAGTCACCACGCTGTTCCACGAGTTTGGTCATGGCCTGCACCATATGCTGACGCAGATCGATACCGCCGGTGTCTCTGGTATCAACGGTGTGCCATGGGATGCGGTCGAGCTGCCGAGCCAGTTTATGGAAAACTGGTGCTGGGAGCCGGAAGCGCTGGCGTTTATCTCCGGCCACTTTGAAACCGGTGAACCGCTGCCAAAAGCCTTGCTGGACAAGATGCTGGAAGCGAAAAACTATCAGGCGGCGCTGTTTATCCTGCGTCAGTTGGAGTTCGGCCTGTTCGATTTCCGTATGCATGCGGAATACAGCCCAGAAAAGGGTGCGCAGATCCTGCCAACGCTGTTTGACGTGAAGAAAACCGTGGCGGTCGTGCCTTCGCCGAGCTGGGGCCGTTTCCCACATGCCTTCAGCCACATCTTTGCCGGTGGCTACGCGGCGGGTTACTACAGCTATCTGTGGGCGGAAGTGCTGTCGGCAGATGCCTACTCACGCTTTGAGGAAGAAGGGATTTTCAACGCGCAAACCGGTAAATCCTTCCTGGATAACATCCTGTCGCGCGGCGGTTCTGAAGAGCCGATGGAATTGTTCAAACGCTTCCGTGGCCGTGAACCGAAGCTGGATGCTATGCTGCGCCATTACGGTATTAAAGGATAACCCGCCACGTGAGCGTGTTTTTATTGTGTGAAGCAGGCGCCGATCCCGGCGCCTTGTCTATTCTGGCGGAGCGCTGGCAACTGACCTCCGACGACGATGCGTTGGTGGCGCTGGTATTGACGCCGGAGCGGCTGGAACTGCGCAAGCGCGATGAGCCGAAGCTTGGCGCGATCTACGTTGATTTTGTCGCAGGCCCGATGGCGCACCGGCGGCGTTTCGGCGGCGGCCGTGGTGAAGCGGTTGCCAAAGCGGTGGGCATTAAGGGCAATACTCTGCCCAGCGTGGTGGATGCTACCGCCGGGCTGGGGCGCGATGCCTTTGTGCTGGCGGCGCTCGGTTGCCAGGTGCGCATGCTGGAGCGCAATCCGGTGGTGGCTGCGTTGTTGGACGACGGTTTGCAGCGTGGCTATCAGGACGCCGAGATTGGCCCGTGGCTGCGGGAACGTATGACGCTGCTGCACGCTTCCAGCCTGACGGCGCTGGCGGATCTCGAGCCGCGCCCGGAAGTGGTGTATCTCGATCCGATGTATCCGCATAAGCAGAAAAGTGCGCTGGTGAAGAAGGAAATGCGGGTGTTTCAGTCGCTGGTGGGCAGTGATGATGATGCAGATGGTTTGCTTGAACCGGCTCGCCGCTTAGCCACCAAGCGCATTGTGGTGAAACGCCCAGACTACGCACCGCCGCTGGCGAATGTTCCAGCCCATGCGGCAACCACCACCAAAAATCACCGCTTCGATATTTATATGCCGCTGTAAAGCGGCAGATTATTCAGCCAAGAGGTTTTCCCCTGATCTTGCCCAGGTTGGGGGAGCGTTGCCGGTCAATCATTGACCCCTCTCACATTTCCTATGCTCCTTCTGCAATGCTGCTGGTATGTCTGGAATGCACCTCGCATAATCCCATTTAATTACAATTACCTATGATTAAATCACATCATGAAAAAGACGCTTCTGTCCTTGCTGCTTTGCTTGAGCACCTCTGTTATGGCCGCTGAACCGGTAAATATCACCATTCTGGGCACTTCCGATCTGCATGGCACCTTTGTGCCTTGGGATTACTCCACCGATACCGCAAATCTGGCGGGCAGCCTGAGCCAGATCGCGACTCAGGTGCACCAGGTGCGTGCCCAGCAGCCGAACGTGATTTTGGTGGATGCCGGTGACACCATCCAGGGCAACTTTGTTGAAACCTTCAAGAATGACCAAACCAGCCCGATGATCCTCGGATTTAACGCGTTGGATTACGACGTTTGGGTGATGGGCAACCACGAGTTTGATTTTGGTTTGAAAGCGCTGGCAACCCCGATTAGCCAATTTAAAGGGGCTGCGCTGGCGGGCAATATTTTCTGGCAAAGCGGTAAACCTTATTTGCCTTCCTACCAGATCGTTAAACGGCAAGGGGTGAAGATTGGCATTATCGGCATGGATACGCCGATGACCGCCGAGTTTGCCAAAGGCACCGATCGTATCGATGGCCTGACCTTTACCGATCCGGTGCAGGCGGTGAAAAACGTGATCCAGCAGATCCACGGCCAGGTGGATGCGATCGTGCTGGTAGCACATATGGGGATCGATAATGAGAACCAACGGCCAGGCACCGGCGTGGGGGATATTGCGCGCGCCAATCCGGAATTGGCGGCGATCGTGGCTGGGCATATGCACGTCAAAGTGGATAAAGAGCTGATCAATGGTGTGATCGTCACCGAACCGGATAAATATGGCCGTGCGCTGTCGCGTATCGATCTGCAATTCGAGCAGCAGAACGGTAAGTATGTGTTGATCAATAAAGACAGCTACACCTACCCGATCAAAGGGATGGCGTCCGACAAAAAGCTGGAAGAGATCTATCAGCCGTTCCATACCATTTTGCGCGCCAATGCTAACCGGCCGATTGCGCAACTGACGGGGCAGGATCTGGTGCCGCCAGATGCGGTGAAGGGCATACCGCAGGTACATATTCAGGATACCGGTATTAGCGCGTTATATCAGGAAGCGGCTCGCTACTATGCACCACAGGCACAGGTGATCGCGTTGCAGATTGATAACGATCGGCCAAAGCTGAACGTGGGGACGATTACCGCCAAAGATATCGCTTTTAACTATCAATATGCTGGGGGTGAAATCACCGTTTACCAACTTACCGGCAAAGAGTTGAAAAAGTACATGGAGTGGGTCGGGGATTATTTCAATCAGCAACAGGATGGCGATGTGACCTACAGCTTTAACTCACAGCGCCGCGCCTCCAAATACTCCACCAACGACTTTTTTGACGGCGTGACCTATACCATCGATCTGCGTAAATCGGTTGGGCAACGGATCACCGATCTGAAGCTGAACGACGGCACCCCTGTAACCGACAGCATGCCGATTCGTTTGGGGATGAACAGCTACCGCATGGGCCACCTGACGCAGAAAGGCGGGGTGTTGGAGGGGATGCAGTTCCCGGTTCTTTCAGACACCAAGGCCAAATATGGCGAAGAGGCGGGGACGATCCGCAATCTGACTATCCGCTATCTGACCGAGGTGAAGCAGGGCCGATATCAGGGCAAAGCGATGCAACGTTGGAAACTGGTGGGGCTGGAAGGATATGAGCGTGAGCGCAAGATCGTCGAAAAACTGCTGAACGACGGTAAAATCAGCGTACCTACTACCGACGATGGCCGTTACAGCAATGTGGCTTCCATCAACGTCAAAGAACTACTGTTCAGCGATCCACTGGCGATGCAACAGCAGATGACGGCGTTGCGGCAACAGGCGCAGGCGGCGACCGATCCGGTGATCAAACAGCGGCTGAACGATCGGTTAGTGATTATTGGGGCGATTAACTGAGGTTGCCTCAACAGGAAGGGGATCCATCAGGCAAAATTAATGCCGGCTTCAGCGCTAATGCTTGTCAGTTAAGGCTAACCAGTTCCCTCTCCCTTGGGGAGAGGGTTAGGGTGAGGGGAAGATCACCGAACTCAAGCTCCTCACCCCGGCCCTCTCCCACAGGGAGAGGGAGGCCACACCTTTAGCATCTGCTGCATCATTATTATGCAGTTTTGCGTTTAACTGACCGGCAT
>JBAQHZ010000024.1:0-1690 GCA_049288585.1 Chania sp. | reverse complement strand
ATCCATGTCCACTCCCAGCAGAACGGCACTGGGCAGAGGATCAGCAGCGGACTGACACTGATGGGAAGATTAAGCCAGACACCGTACTTATCCCATCGCAGAACTTTGATTCGCGAACGAGCCTTGTTGCAGAAGATAAAGGCGGCTTCCCCTTGCCGGGGTTGGTGCAGGTGATCGCTAATGTATTGCGTCAGGGCGACGTAGAAGCCAGCGACATAGAATGAAGTGGACCCGTTTCAATCAACTGTGTAAACGTTGGATCCCGCCCCCTAAAATTGTCCATCCCTATCCTATGCATCGCTTCTATGCCAAAGCCCAAAGTAGGAGCCGGATGCGTTAGCAGCGCCCGTCCAGATCTGCACGGGGGGTAACTACGCTGATCCCCGCCCTTGGTGAAATACCTGCGATTTGAAATCCCATTTTCGCCACGTACATGATATCCAGCTCGCGCCATTTCAACGTTTAAGTTATCCAACTCATTCAGACTAACAACCTCCAGCAATATGTCTATGACTGGTTTTGCTGTCAGCCCAGGTACCGACGTGCTGCCAACATGGTGAATCCGCGAGATCGCCTTGCCAAGTGTTATCTGTAACAGTGAGCTTTCAACCTCAAATAGGCCAGGCCACTGCTCATCATAAGCAACAATAGTCACTTGTCGCATATTAACCCCTTCTCATTTTTTCTGCGGACTTACCATAAAATCAGTCCAACGTAGCACCTTTCTAACAGCTTAGTTCCCTGTCTGCTATTTGGTACAAAACCACCCTAAACAGCATCACCAAACAGCCATAAGCGTGCCGCGAACACTTTGCTGCATCCATAACCCGATATCAGAAGAAAATAGCACCCGATGGCTGAAAATTCGTTATCATCCGCTCCCACTCTTTATCCGGGCAGCCTGATGTCTACGATTTTCGATACCTTTATTGCCCCGCCGTGTCATGACGAGATAGAAACGCTCTATCAGGACGATCACCTGGCGCTTATCAATAAACCCGCCGGGTTGCTCAGCCTTTCGGGGAAAAACCCGCAAAATCTGGATTCGGTGCATCATCGGCTGGTACAGATATTCCCCGGCTGCACCTTGGTCCACCGCCTGGATTTTGGTACTTCCGGGCTGATGGTGATTGCCCGCAATAAGGCTATCAATGCCGCCCTCTGCCAACAGTTCAGCCAACGCACTGTGACCAAAGTTTACAGCGCACTGCTCTGCGGGCATCTGGGCGCTAACGAAGGCGTGATAGACGCAGCAATTGCCAAAGACCCGGCGCTGTTCCCGCTGATGTCGATTTGCGCAATCCACGGCAAGCCCGCTCGCTCCGGTTATCGGGTGGTGGAGCGCTTTTACCGTGAACTTGAAGATGGGACGTTACTGCCGTTGACGCGGGTACAGCTAACCCCAGAAACCGGGCGCACCCACCAACTCCGCATTCACTGCCAGCAGTTGGGCCACCCTATTTTAGGCTGTGATCTGTACGGCGGCCGCCTATTGCCGGGTACCGAAAAGACGTCACGGCTGATGCTGCACGCCAGTGAGCTGCACTATGTTCATCCCATCAGCGGAGAACAAATCAGAGCACGTAATCCCAGCCCATTCTGAAAGCGCAAGTGTCAATAATACCGCCGCGCAGGTGCCCGGCGTGGTGCCAAAGTGCATACGGAAACGCTTAATCAGATGCCTTTGAAC
>JBAQHZ010000023.1:0-3565 GCA_049288585.1 Chania sp. | reverse complement strand
ACCCAACTCCACCGCCTGCATCAACCGCTGGTAAATTTCTGGCGTCATGGCCGAAATCAGATCTTTCACTTCCATCAATGCGTTTCCTCACTCAAAGATGAATAATTAGCTGAATCGATTTTGTTGATCAATTTACTACTTAACCCGCCGTTTTCTCACCATTCTCACCATCGGTGAAACTCAATGACGCTGAGTTAACGCAGTAACGTTCACCCGTTGGCTGCGGGCCGTCTGGGAACACATGCCCCAGATGTGCATCACAATGACCGCAACGGATCTCGACCCGATGCATATTATGCGATTTATCATCAAGATAAAGAATCGCATCATCAGAAACCGGTTGGTAGAAGCTGGGCCATCCGCAGCCAGAATCATATTTGCTATCGGAGTAGAACAGCGGCGCATTACAGCACAGGCAATGGTATACCCCTTCACGCTGGTTGTGCAGCAACTTGCCGGAATACGGTGCTTCTGTGCCACGCTCCTGTGTCACATAGCGTTGGATTTCATTCAGTTCCGTGGCTGGTTGGTTAGGGGTTGTCTCTTTAGCCATTTGTACGATTCCCGGAATGTGGATAATATCAACGAAAACAATGAGTAATAATAACAAAAAATTAACACCACTGCAGGCCTTTTTGGCCTAAACTGTACGGCATAAAGGTTACGCCGCAGCCATGTGTGATCAAGATCACATATATTGCACGTACGGACTTTATACTTAGCAGTTTGCCCCCATCCTTGTGAGGACAAACGTGAATGGAATGTGCAATAAGCGTGCAAAACCGGCTCTGTGGTTTGATTTGCCGCAAGAATTGACACGATTCCGCTTGACGCTTGGTAAGGTTTTTGTAATTTTACAACCAACCTTTTATTCACTAACAAATAGCTGGTGGAATATATGACTATCAAAGTAGGTATCAACGGTTTTGGCCGTATCGGTCGCATTGTTTTCCGTGCTGCTCAGGAACGTTCTGACATCGAAATCGTTGCAATCAACGATCTGTTAGACGCAGAGTACATGGCTTACATGCTGAAGTACGACTCTACCCATGGCCGTTTCAACGGTACTGTAGAAGTTAAAGACGGCCACTTGGTTGTTAACGGTAAAACCATCCGTTGTACCTCAGAAAGAGATCCGGCTAACCTGAAGTGGAACGAAGTCAACGTTGACGTCGTTGCTGAAGCGACTGGTCTGTTCCTGACTGACGAAACTGCACGTAAACACATTACTGCAGGCGCTAAGAAAGTGGTGCTGACTGGCCCATCCAAAGATGACACCCCTATGTTCGTTATGGGCGTGAACCATAAATCTTATGCTGGCCAAGAAATCGTTTCTAACGCTTCTTGCACCACCAACTGCCTGGCACCACTGGCTAAAGTGATCAACGACAAGTTCGGTATCGTTGAAGCGCTGATGACCACAGTTCATGCTACTACCGCAACTCAGAAAACCGTTGATGGCCCGTCTCATAAAGACTGGCGCGGCGGCCGCGGCGCAGCCCAGAACATCATCCCTTCTTCTACCGGTGCTGCTAAAGCTGTAGGTAAAGTCATCCCAGAACTGAACGGCAAACTGACCGGTATGGCGTTCCGCGTTCCTACTCCGAACGTATCTGTGGTTGACCTGACTGCCCGTCTGGCAAAACCAGCTTCTTACAAAGAAATCTGTGCTGCTATCAAAGCCGCTTCTGAAGGCGAGCTGAAAGGCGTGCTGGGCTATACCGAAGACGAAGTGGTTTCTACTGATTTCAACGGCGAGAAACTGACTTCCGTATTCGATGCGAAAGCCGGTATCGCGTTGAGCGACACCTTTGTGAAACTGGTTTCTTGGTACGACAACGAAACGGGTTACTCTAACAAAGTGCTGGACCTGATCTCTCACATCTCCAAATAATTTGGCATGATGTGCAGTTGATGACGAGGGCGACATTATTGTCGCCCTTTTTACTGGTTTTTTGCGGCGAAAAGAAGGCAATTTACGTGTACGAAAAAATCTTCACCCTACCCGTTACCGAACAAATCACTCACTTTATCAGCCAACGACAGCTGGATGAACTGCCGGTCGTGGTAGTTACCCACCCTAAATTCCATGCCGCCATTACTTTGCAAGGTGCTCATTTGCTGGCCTGGCAACCCAACGGCAATGAACCGGTGATCTGGCTAAGTGACAATACCCCGTTCAAAGAAGGCATCGCGATCCGCGGCGGCGTTCCGATTTGCTGGCCCTGGTTCGGTACGGCAGGTACACCATCCCATGGTTTCGCACGCAATCAGCCGTGGGCCCTGACTGCCCATGATGAAGATGCAAACGGAGTGGTTCTGACCTTCACGCTGCAAGATAACGCACAAACTCGTGCACAATGGCCTCACGCCTTTACGCTAATCGCCCGTTTCAAACTGGGTGAAGAGTGTGAGATTGAACTGGAGTCTCATGGTGACTACCAGGCAACTGCCGCACTGCATACGTATTTCGAGATTGGCGATATCACCCGTGTCAGCGTAGCTGGCCTCGGTGAACACTATATCGATAAAGTGGCACATATCACCGAAGCTCGTCAGGTCGGTGATTTAGTATTTGTCGGCCAGACCGATCGGGTCTACACCCAGCCAGCAACCTGTAGCCTGATCAACGATCCGGTGTTACAGCGCACTATTGAAGTGAATCACCAGCATATGAGCGATGTCATTGCTTGGAACCCAGGTGCCGAGCTATCCACCAAAATGGTAGATATGCCGGATGAGGGGTATAAAACCATGGTTTGTGTGGAAACCGGCCGTGTGAATACACCGCTGGTTGCTACCGCTGAACAACCTGCCCGCCTGGCGGTAACGTTCCGCAGCCGTAAAAACGGTTAAATTCTGCATCCGCATGCACTGCACCGCAATATAGCAAAAGGGGCGATATCGCCCCTTTTTAGTGCATGCCACGCACGATTTTCGTGCGTCTAGGATCAGAAGTTGTAGCTCACCCCGGTCAGCAAAATTGCCGTATATGATTTATCGACCATCGGGCTGTCCTTAACTTCGTTAGACAGACTGATGTAACGACCAGTCATAAACGCATTCCAATTTGAATTGAACTTGTAATTCGCCGTCAATTCCACGTAAGGCGCAAAACTATTGCCTGCCGTATAACTGTCCAACCCACTACGGCGAGATTCATTGTCACTAACACCATAGTAATGATCTGTTTGATTCTTACTGCTCCAAGTCACCCCCACGCCCGGCACGATCGTCCAGCTATCCAGCATAAAGCGATGGAGGTACGTGATATCCCCCAACATGCCATTACTGTTATTCAGTGTATCCGCGGACAACGCAGTACGGATGGTCCCCCACTCTGCATTATGTGAATACGCCACCCCGGCCATCAGCGTGCTGCGGCGTTTATCTAAACGCTTCATGCGCTCATCATCACTATCGCCAGGCTGAAAATTCTGAGGGAGGTAGTAGGCCATAACGCTCAGTTGGTTCTGCCGATCGTTCCACAGATAATAACCAGCCGTCAGGCTACGGAAATAGAAATTGTCATCTTCATAGTTAATGATTGGCGCCGGATAAACAT
>JBAQHZ010000022.1:0-96655 GCA_049288585.1 Chania sp. | reverse complement strand
CGCTATACCCAAGTGACTTCAAGTTGCAGGAAGGCGGCAACTGAACGAAGCCCCAGGAGCTTACTCAAGTAAGTGACTGGGGTGAGCGAAGGCAGCCAACACCCCCGCAGCTTGAAGGGCGACGGGTATATCACTGTCCTGTCAGTTATCGTTGTGGGAGGCATTGCCTCCCACATTTATTTCGAACGGACACCGCCTTTTGACTTACTGAAGCGAAACATGAGCTTATCAACCCCCACCACCCCGGCTAAAGCCTGGCTGGAAAGTTTACGACCGCGTACCCTGCCGTTGGCGTTTGCCTCCATCGTTGTCGGTTCTGCTATCGCCGCCTGGCAAGGCAGCCTCAAACCGGGTGTGGCCCTGTTGGCCTTGCTGACCGCTGGCCTGTTGCAGATCCTCTCCAATCTGGCCAATGACTATGGCGACGCGGTAAAAGGCAGTGATAACGAAGATCGCATCGGCCCGCTGCGCGGCATGCAGAAAGGGATGATCACTCAGGCCCAGATGAAACGGGCGTTGGTGCTGACGGTGATCCTGATTGCCATTTCCGGTTGCTGGCTGATTGCTGTCGCCTGCGAAAAACCGGGTGATGTGGTCGGTTTCCTGGTGTTGGGTGGCTTGGCGATCGTCGCCGCCATTACCTATACCGTGGGTAACAAACCCTATGGCTATTTGGGATTGGGGGATATTTCGGTTCTGGTGTTTTTCGGCTGGCTCAGCGTGGCGGGCTCGCACTATCTGCAAACACACACCTTTGACAGCATCGTGATGCTGCCGGCCACCGCCTGCGGCCTGTTGGCGGCTGCGGTGCTCAACATCAATAACCTGCGCGATATCGAAAGCGACCGCGTCAACGGCAAAAATACCCTGGCGGTGCGCCTCGGGCCACAGAAAGCACGTTACTACCACGCCTTTCTGTTGATCGCCGCCGTGGTGTGCTTCGCGCTGTTTACCCTGCTCAACCTGCACAACCTGTGGGGTTGGCTGTTTGTGCTGGCCATACCGCTGCTGTTGCGCCACGGTATGCGCGTGCTGCGCGATCCTACCGCCATCGGCATGCGCCCGATGCTGGAGCACATGGTGAAGGCAGCATTACTGGCCAACCTGTTATTCGCTATCGGCGTGGTGCTCAGTTAAAAACTGATGATTTTGCCAACAGGGTGAATAAAGGGATATACTGACTATTCCAGCGGCAAACTGACGTAAAATCCTATGAAATACGATACTTCCGAACTCTGTGATATTTATCAGGAAGAGGTCAACGTAGTTGAACCTCTGTTCTCTAATTTTGGTGGGCGTACTTCATTTGGCGGGCAAATCACTACGGTGAAATGCTTCGAGGATAACGGCCTGCTGTTCGAACTGCTCGAAGAAAACGGCCGTGGCCGCGTCTTACTGATCGACGGTGGTGGCTCTGTGCGCCGCGCGCTGATCAACGCTGCGCTGGCACGCCTGGCAACCCAGAACGAATGGGAAGGCATCGTGGTTTACGGTGCGGTACGCCAGGTGGACGATCTGGAAGAGTTGGACATCGGTATTCAGGCTATGGCCGCAATCCCGGTGGGTGCTACCAGTGAAGGTGTGGGTGAGAGTGATATCCGCGTTAACTTCGGTGGCGTCACCTTCTTCTCTGGCGATCATCTCTACGCCGACAATACCGGTATCATTCTTTCCGAAGATCCTCTTGATATCGAGTAACCGCAGAATATGAAAAAGGGCGCCTAGGCGCCCTTTTCGATCTCAGCTAACGGACGAGATTAGACCTCTTCCATTTTGCCCAGCAGTGCGCGCAGGCGATCTTGCCAAACATGCTGCTCTTCTTTCAGTTGCTGATTCTCACGCGCCAGCGCTTCGTGGTTACCCGCAGCGTTCTGAACGTCCTGAGACAGAGCGTTATTCTTCTCTTTCAGTTCTTCAATTTCCATCTGCAACAGAGTGATGGTATCAATCGCCTGCTGAACTTTTGCTTCCAGTTTTTCAAATACTTCAAATGACATTCTTCAGTCCCCTCATGATAGCAAGGCGTACATCTATAAGTAGCGCCGCAACATCGGCTGCAGCTACTGCGAATATGCATCGCGCCAAATGACACGCACTGTTATGGAAAACGCGCGTGTCTCAATAAAACGCTTCTTTCAATAAAAACGATTGTATGTAGCCTGCCTCTCACTGTCTAGCAACATACCGGCCCAACGCGCAGTCTGTTGCAATTTTCTTACCGCCACTTTAGTCGTTGTTAACAAAAGAAAATCAAACCTATGGTCAGATCACACTTTCATGGCTCATAAAAAACACTAAATAACGCGAATTCGCTCAATTTTATGACGAAGTACACACATTTTGATTTCGCTATTTCTCGTTTATGTTCGTTAACGATAAATTTACATCACGTCCTCAATCTATAAGTGGGCGAGATGAAAAAACTGTACCTCAGGCCGCAACGCGAAACGCGCCAAGCCTGTATACCCAGCAGGATATAAACCTATAACCATCGTCTGCAGGACAATAATATTATGAGCCAAACCACCAGTCCGACTTTAAAAGGCCAGTGTATCGCGGAGTTCCTCGGTACCGGTCTGTTGATCTTCTTTGGCGTAGGCTGCGTTGCAGCGCTGAAACTGGCCGGTGCCAGCTTCGGTCAGTGGGAAATCAGTATCATTTGGGGCCTGGGCGTTGCCATGGCCATCTATCTAACCGCCGCGATCTCCGGCGCACACCTGAACCCGGCCGTCACGCTGGCGCTGTGGTTGTTCGCTTGCTTTGATGGCCGCAAAGTCCTCCCTTACATCGTGGCGCAGGTTGCCGGGGCCTTCTGTGCCGCAGCGCTGGTCTACGGATTGTATTACAACCTGTTCTTCGACTTTGAGAGCGCCAATCAGATGGTGCGCGGCAGTGATGACAGCCTGGCGTTGGCCGGTATCTTCTCCACCTATCCCAATGCCCATATCTCCGTCGGCCAGGCCTTCCTGGTAGAAACGGTGATCACCGCCATTCTGATGTGCCTGATTCTGGCGCTGACCGACGACGGCAACGGCATTCCGCGTGGCCCACTGGCCCCGCTGTTGATCGGTATTCTGATTGCCGTCATCGGTGCCTCTATGGGACCATTAACCGGCTTCGCACTGAACCCGGCGCGTGACTTCGGCCCGAAACTGTTCGCTTATCTGGCAGGCTGGGGCAACGTGGCCTTCACCGGCGCACGTGATATCCCTTACTTCCTGGTACCGATCTTCGGCCCTATCGTCGGTGCCGGTCTGGGTGCTTTCGGTTACCGCGCGCTGATTGGTCGCCATCTGCCTTGCGACGTTTGCGTCGAAGAAGACCAACCCGCCGCCAAGCCAGAACAGCGCAACGCGTGATTGGCACAAAGTGCTATACCCAATGGATTTCAAGATGCAGGTAGGCGGCAACGGAGTGAATCCCGATGAGCTTACTCAAGTAAGTGATTCGGGTGAACGAGGGCGGCCAACAACCCTGCAACTTGAAAGACGACGGGTATAACGGTTAACAACAACAGGATTAAGCTCATGACAACAGAAAAAAAATACATTGTCGCTCTCGATCAGGGAACAACCAGTTCACGTGCCGTAGTGCTCGATCACGATGCCAACATTGTTGCGGTATCACAGCGTGAATTTACCCAAATCTACCCGAAGCCCGGCTGGGTGGAACACGATCCGATGGAGATCTGGTCCTCGCAGAGTTCTACGCTGGTGGAAGTGCTGGCCAAAGCGGACATCAGTTCTGACCAGATCGCCGGTATCGGTATTACCAACCAGCGCGAAACCACCATCGTCTGGGAAAAAGAGACCGGCAAGCCGATTTATAACGCCATCGTCTGGCAGTGCCGCCGTACCGCAGAAATCTGCGAAGAGCTCAAGCGTGACGGGCTGGAGGAGTACATCCGCCACAACACCGGGCTGGTGGTTGACCCGTATTTTTCGGGCACCAAAGTCAAATGGATCCTCGATCACGTCGAAGGTGCCCGCGAGCGCGCCAAGCGCGGCGAACTGCTGTTCGGCACCGTCGACACCTGGTTGGTGTGGAAAATGACCCAAGGGCGGGTGCATGTGACCGATTACACCAACGCCTCACGCACCATGATGTTCAACATCCACCAGTTGGATTGGGACGATCGTATGCTGGAAGTGCTGGATATCCCACGCGCCATGCTGCCGAAAGTCCGCCCGTCTTCAGAAGTTTACGGCCAGACCAACATTGGTGGTAAAGGCGGTACGCGTATTCCTATTGCCGGGATCGCCGGTGACCAGCAAGCGGCGCTGTACGGCCAGCTCTGCGTCCAACCGGGCATGGCGAAAAACACCTACGGTACCGGCTGCTTCCTGCTGATGAATACCGGTACTGAAGCCGTGCGCTCCAACCATGGCCTGCTGACCACCATCGCCTGTGGCCCGCGTGGTGAAGTGAACTATGCGCTGGAAGGTGCAGTATTTATCGGTGGTGCTTCGATCCAGTGGCTGCGCGATGAGATGAAACTGATCAGCGATGCGGCCGACTCCGAATACTTTGCCACCAAGGTAAAAGACAGCAACGGAGTGTATGTGGTGCCCGCCTTTACCGGCCTGGGCGCGCCATACTGGGATCCGTATGCTCGTGGTGCCATCTTTGGCCTGACGCGCGGCGTGAACAGCAACCACATTATCCGAGCCACGCTGGAATCTATCGCCTACCAGACTCGCGACGTGCTGGATGCGATGCAGGCCGATGCCAACACCCGCCTGCAATCGCTGCGTGTGGACGGTGGCGCGGTGGCCAACAACTTCCTGATGCAGTTCCAGTCCGACATCCTCGGTACCCGTGTGGAGCGCCCTGAAGTGCGTGAAGTCACAGCGTTAGGTGCGGCTTACCTGGCAGGCCTGGCGATTGGCTACTGGAACGATCTGGACGAAGTGAAGAGCAAAGCCAACATTGAACGTGAATTCCGCCCTGGTATCGAAACCACCGAGCGCAATTTCCGTTACAGCGGCTGGAAAAAAGCCGTGGCTCGTGCGCAGGCGTGGGAAGATCACGACTAAGTTCACCGGCTGCTTTTGCCCTGACAATGCGCTGCCTGCGGGCGGCGCTTTTTTTTGCCCCGCCCGACCGCCGCTGCCCTGTGATAAACTTTGTTGATATTTTCTTCCCTTTAATCACTCACAGGTTTGCCATGAAACGTGAATTAGCCATCGAATTTTCCCGCGTTACCGAAGCCGCCGCTCTGGCGGGTTACAAATGGTTGGGGCGCGGCGACAAAAATGCTGCTGACGGAGCCGCCGTCAATGCCATGCGCATTATGCTCAACAGAGTGGATATCGATGGCCGTATTGTGATCGGCGAAGGCGAGATTGATGAAGCGCCAATGCTGTACATCGGTGAGCAGGTAGGCACCGGTCAGGGCGATGCCGTGGATATCGCCGTCGATCCGATCGAAGGCACCCGGATGACGGCCATGGGCCAGTCCAACGCGCTAGCGGTGCTGGCCGTGGGCGATCGCGGCACCTTCCTGCATGCGCCAGACATGTATATGGAAAAGCTGGTGGTTGGCCCCGAGGCACGCGGGGCTATCGATCTCAATTTACCGCTGGCCGAAAACCTGCACAATATCGCTGCCCGCCTTGGTAAACCGCTGACAGAACTGACAGTGATCACGCTGGCGAAACCACGCCACGACGCGGTAATCGCCCAGATGCAGCAGCTTGGCGTGAAAGTATTCGCCATTCCTGACGGTGACGTGGCCGCCTCTATTTTAACCTGCATGCCGGATAGCGAAGTGGATGTGATGTATGGCATCGGCGGTGCGCCAGAAGGCGTGATATCCGCCGCAGTGATCCGCGCGCTGGATGGTGACATGCAGGCCCGCTTACTGCCACGCCATCAGGTGAAGGGCGACACCGCAGAAAACCGTCGGATCGGTGAGCAGGAATTGGCCCGTTGCCAAGAGATGGGCATCGAAGCCGGTAAAGTGCTGATTCTTGATGACATGGCGCGCAACGACAACGTGATTTTTTCCGCTACCGGCATCACCAAAGGCGACCTGCTGGAAGGCATCACCCGCAAAGGTAATATGGCTACCACCGAAACCCTGCTGATCCGCGGTAAGTCACGCACCATCCGCCGCATCCGCTCGACCCATTATCTGGATCGCAAAGACGCTGCGCTGCACGAATTCCTGCTGTAAATATCAAGGGCACCCTATAGGGTGCCCACCTATTCTTGTCAGGCCGCCTCACTATTTTCTCATTATCGTTGTTAACGTGTTCACCCTTCATTACACCCATTACCACGCAAAGTGCCAGAGATAAACCTAAGGGCCTCTCTTTGTGTCGCATAAGCGAAAAAATCTGATTTTTCAGTGAATTTCAGGTAGATATTGATCATCGTCATACTGGCAAAAATCACCGCCAATTTCGTAAATTAAATTGTACGAATAGCTAGAAAGAGTTAAGAATGTCAGGGGGATTGCGGCAATCCGGCTTTAGCATTTAATCGATAATTATTTTCATCAACTTGAAATAATATGACTGCCACAGGGATTTGGTTTATGAAAACACCAGAACTTATTTTATTGCAGTTGAAAACCTTAGGACCTCATTCTGCCAAAATGTTGGCCGAACGGCTTGAGATCACGCCGATGGGTATCCGTCAGCATCTGCAGTCCCTGGAAAAGCGTGAGTTGGTTTGTTACGAGGAAACGCGTACTAAAGTAGGCCGCCCGACGCGCTATTGGTCGCTCACTCAGCAGGGCCATGCCCAGTTTGCCGATAGCCATGACCGGCTTTCGAAAACGTTGCTGGAGTCGGCCAATGAGCTGTTCGGTACCGAAGGCGTTGAGAAACTGATTCTTGCACGGGAGGAAAAGCTCTTTCACCGCTATGCTAATGAATTGGCAGAAGAGGAAAACCCGCTTGGTAAGCTTTCTCGCCTGGTGCGCCTGCGCCAGCACGACGGTTACATGGCGGAACTGCTTGATCACCCGCAGGGCATGCTGCTGGTGGAAAACCACTGCCCCATCGGCGTGGCGGCCAATGCTTGCAGCAAACTGTGCAATTCGGAACTGCAACTGTTCCATCGCCTGCTTGGTCAGGGTTACCGGATAGAGCGCACGGCACATGCCATTTCCGGCTCACGACATTGTGCTTATTTGATTCAAACGCAGGAGCTTTAAACAGTATGGCTGAATGGGTTAATGGCAAAGTCACGCAGGTAACACACTGGACAGACGGATTGTTCAGTATCACCGTCAATGCCCCAATCGACAGCTTCAGCGCCGGGCAATTTGCCAAACTGGCGCTGGAGATCGACGGTGAACGCGTTCAGCGCGCCTATTCGTATGTCAACGCCCCGAGCGATCCCAACTTGGAGTTCTATCTGGTTACCGTGCCGGAAGGGAAACTCAGCCCAAGGCTCCACCAGTTGCAACCGGGTGCCGACGTGATGGTCACCAAAGAGGCCGCCGGTTTCTTTGTGCTGGAAGAGGTGCCGGATTGCGACACGCTGTGGATGCTGGCCACCGGTACCGCCATCGGCCCTTATCTGTCGATTCTGCAACAAGGCCATGGGCTGGAGCGATTCAACAACCTGGTGCTGGTTCATGCAGCACGCTTTGCCCGCGATCTCAGCTACCTGCCATTGATGCAGCAACTGCAACAGCGCTATCACGGCAAGCTACGCATTCAAACCATAGTCAGCCGCGAAGAAGTAACCGGATCGTTAACCGGGCGTGTGCCAGCGCTGATCGAGGATGGGCGGCTGGAAGCGGCCGTGGGATTAACCCTCAATGCCGAAACCAGCCATGTGATGTTGTGCGGTAATCCGCAGATGGTGCGTGACACCCAGCAAACGCTGAAAGAACGCCATCAGATGCGCAAGCACCTGCGCCGCAAACCAGGGCATATCACCAGCGAGCATTACTGGTAATTCAGCGGAATTTTACTGGCTCGGCTTCCGGACCGAATCGGTTATCCCCTGGTGTGCCGACAAAAGCGCCCAGATCGAGCGCCATCATCACCATAATCAGCGACGGGATAAACCGGCCGACGCCCCACTGCCAGATCGGTGCCAGCATCTGCCAGTTCCCCGCCGCCAGTATCCATGCCAGGATCAGCAGCAACGCCCACCAACCCGCCTTGTTGCGATCGTGCAGGCGTTTAACCAGCACCGCCGCCGTTGGCCATAGCAATACTACAATAAAAAAGGCAATCGACTGGATCGCCACCAGATGATAGTTGGCCAGCGTGAAAGCAGCCGCCATCAGCGCCAGCCAGATACCGATCCAGATCCAGAAATCGCGCCGCCCGATGCGGCCTTTAAATGAGAAACACCACTGTTGTAAGGTCATTGATTCATGCACTCTTGGCCTGCCCATATTCAGCGACGCAGTGTAACATAGGCCATACCGGGTTGAGATTTCTGCCCGGCAGAAAGCGGGCCATCGCACATGCAACTTGAAGTATGACGAGTATATCGCTTTAATCGGAGTCATCCTTGTTACCGATACCGCCTATCATGCTGAGAAAAATCATCGCTATTGCCTGCCTGTTATTCGGTATCGGCAATGCTTGGGCCGATCCGCCAGATGCCGTTGCTGGTGCACCTCCGAACGCACCTTATCTGCTGGCCGGAGCACCGACATTTGATTTGACGGTGGTACAATTTCGCGAAAAATATAACCGTGATAATCCGATGTTACCGATCGGTGAGTTCCGCGCGATTGCCTCCAAGGCAGACGATTCCCCTCTGTTGACCCGCGCCGCCAGTAAGCTGAACGAAAATCTGTATGCCTCTACCGCGCTGGAAAAAGGCACCGGTAAAATCAAAACGTTGCAAATCACCCATTTGCCCTTGCAGGGTAACGAAGAAAAGACCGCACGGGCGATCTCGGTCAACTACATGGCCGCCCTGATGCGCCAGTTCGAACCCGCGCTGACCGTGGAAGAAAGCATCATCAAGGTGAGTAATTTGCTGGAAAAAGGCAAAGGTCTGCATTTTTATCAGCATCAGATTGGCGCAATACGCTATGTGGTGGCAGATAACGGCGATCAGGGAGTCACCTTCGCGGTTGAACCGATTAAGCTGTCGCTATCTGAACCCTGATACCCCGGCAATTAATGACAAAAAGCAAAGCCTTTGCGTTTATTCATCTCTATACTGTTGGGCAGGTAAATTGCCGGTCCGGCAGTGGTTATTTCGACTCTCGCGTCCCTTTTTTGGAGAAAAACACATGCGTCATCCATTAGTTATGGGTAACTGGAAGCTTAACGGCAGCATCAATATGGTCAATGAACTGATCGCTGGCCTGCGCAAAGAACTGAGCAGCGTTGACGGTTGTGGCGTTGCTATCGCACCTCCGGTGATGTATCTGGATCAGGCCAAGCACGCGCTGGGCGGTAGCCGAATCGCGCTGGGCGCACAAAACGTTGACGTTAATCTGTCCGGCGCTTTCACCGGTGAAGTCTCTGCCGACATGCTGAAAGACATCGGTGCGCAATACATCATTATCGGCCACTCTGAGCGCCGGACTTATCACAAAGAAACTGATGCTGCGATCGCTGAGAAATTTGCCGTGCTGAAAACCGCTGGCCTGATCCCAGTGCTGTGCATCGGTGAAACCGAAGCAGAAAACGAAGCGGGTAAAACCGAAGAAGTTTGCGCACGCCAACTCGATGCCGTGCTGAAAACCCAAGGGGCTGAAGCCTTCAAAGGTACCGTGATCGCGTATGAGCCAGTATGGGCCATCGGTACCGGCAAATCTGCTACCCCTGCGCAGGCACAGGCAGTACACAAATTTATCCGCGATCATATCGCCAAGCAGGATGCTGCCGTGGCCGCTGAAGTGATCATCCAGTACGGTGGTTCTGTGAACGACAAAAATGCCGCAGAACTGTTTGCTCAGCCAGATATCGATGGCGCGCTGGTTGGTGGTGCATCACTGAAAGCTGACGCTTTCGCCGTGATCGTCAAAGCCGCTGCCGCAGCGAAAAAAGCCTGATTTTTCCGGCCTGAAATAGCAAAACCCCGGCGCGCCGGGGTTTTTTGTGTATATCTTCAATGAATTACCGCTTACTGATCTCGTCAAACACGCCGCCGGTCGCAAAATGGACCTTCTGTGCGCTGGTCCAGCCGCCGAACGTATCATCCACGGTGAACAATTTCAGCTTCGGGAACTGCTCGGCAAATTTGGCGGCAACCGCCTCATCACGTGGGCGATAGTAATTCTTCGCTGCAATAGTCTGGCCTTCGGTGGAATACAGGTATTTCAGGTAGGCATTGGCCACCTCACGGGTACCGCGCTTATCCACCACTTTGTCGACCACCGACACGGTTGGCTCAGCCAAAACAGATTCGCTCGGGGTAATGATTTCAAATTTGTCTTTCCCCAGCTCTTTTTCCGCCAATAGTGCTTCGTTTTCCCAGGCGATCAGCACATCACCGATCCCACGCTCAACAAAGGTGTTAGTTGCGCCACGCGCACCGGAATCCAGCACTTCAACGTTCTTGTACAGGTTTTTGACAAATTCCTGCGCCTTGGCTTTATCGCCATTATTGTGATGCAGGGCATAACCCCAGGCCGCCAGATAGTTCCAGCGAGCGCCACCGGAGGTTTTTGGATTCGGCGTAATCACCGACACACCTGATTTCACCAGATCGGGCCAATCATGAATCTGCTTGGGATTGTCTTTGCGCACCAGGAATACGATGGTGGAAGTATAGGGTGCTGAGTTGTCTGGCAGGCGCTTGATCCAGTCTTTATCGATACGACCGCGCTCGGCAATGGCATCCACGTCATAAGCCAGTGCCAACGTCACCACATCGGCCTCAATGCCGTTGATCACCGAGGTGGCTTGCTTGCCGGAACCACCGTGTGACTGACGCACCGTGACTTTATCACCGGTCTGCTGTTGCCAGTATTTACCGAAAGCGGTGTTGTATTCCTGATAGAATTCACGCGTTGGATCGTATGAAACGTTCAGCAATTGAATATCTTTCGCCATGGCACCGGATGCCAACAGCAGCAAAGTCACACCTACACCCCATTTACGCATTGCCTACTCCCCCAGAAAAATGACGATACCCAATGGATTTCGAGATGCAGGTAGGCGGTAAGGGAAGTCATCCCGATGAGCTTACTCAAGTAAGTGATTCGGGTGAGTGAGCGCCGCCAACACCCCTGCATCTTGAAAGACGACGGGTATACAACCTCAGTCGGTTGATTGAGCATTAGAGCCTGCCAGAAATTTCCCTCACCATTAAAGAATAAAAAATTTCCTGCTAGACCATTCTGGAATATAACGGGCAACACATAAAAAAAGCCTCCGGTAAACGAAGGCCTGTTTGCAGTAAATCAATACGTATCAGTACAGCTTTTTCGCCGTTTCCAGCCAGTCCATGTTGAACGGACGCTTCATGTTTTCGATAGCATCGATGATGTCATGGTGCACCATCTTCTCGTTCTGAATGCCCACGCAACGGCCGCCGTAACCTTGCAGCAGCAGTTCAATGGCGTAAGCCCCCATGCGAGACGCCAGGATACGGTCATAAGCCACCGGCGAACCGCCACGCTGGATATGGCCCAACACGGTCGCACGGGTTTCACGACCGGTTTCCTGCTCGATATAGCGCGCCAGTTCGTCGATATCACAGATGTGCTCGGTGATAGCCACGATGGCATGCTTTTTACCTCTGGCAATACCGGCTTTGATTTCATTAACCAGATCGTCGCGGCTGAACTCGATTTCCGGCAGCACGATAAATTCACAGCCCCCGGCAATGGCGGCAGACAGCGTCAACTCACCGCAGTAACGGCCCATCACTTCAACAATGGAGATACGCTGGTGTGATGAAGAGGTATCACGCAGGCGGTCAATCGCTTCTACCACGGTTTCCAGCGCGGTGAAATAACCGATGGTGTAGTCAGTGCCCGCCACATCGTTATCGATGGTGCCTGGCAGACCGATACAAGGGAAGCCCTCTTCGGTCAGGCGCTTCGCCCCCATGTAGGAACCATCACCGCCGATGACAACCAGCGCATCAATACCACGCTTTTTCAGGTTTTCAATCGCCTTGGTACGTACGTTTTCATCTCTGAATTCAGGGAAACGCGCAGAACCCAAGAAGGTACCACCGCGGTTGATCATGTCAGACACGCTATAGCGGTCCAATTTATCCATGCGATCTTCGTACAAACCAAGGTAGCCATCGTAAATACCAAAAACTTCCAGACCTTCTGTGAGTGCAGCACGCACAACGCCGCGAATGGCAGCGTTCATACCTGGCGCATCGCCGCCACTCGTCAGTACACCGATTTTCTTGATCATGACTACCTCTGAACTTGTAAAGAATTCTGTATTCGCCGATTGCCTTGTACTCTTCCCGACAACGGGAAACCAGCTTTACGGCTTTTATTGCTGGATATTATAACAAAAAGACTTAGCTGAATTGATTCAGGTCACGCAATATCGAGGAAAAAACAACGTTTAGCATACCGAGCTAACGCAATATTCCCGCAACGTCTACCTAATTGACCCAGATCAGCTAATTATAGTTCCCAATGACCCTGTCGACCTGCTGGCACTACAGAGCAGGGATCCTGGTGAATAATCACATCAGCCCCTGGAAAACGGTGCAACAGCGCCTGCTCAACCTGCTCGGCCAAAGTATGCGCCTGCATCAGCGGCAGCGAATCATCCATTTCCAGATGCAACTGAATAAACCGCGTCGGCCCGGATTGCCGGGTACGCAAGTCGTGCGCCCCCTTTACTCCTGGCCAGGAGGATACCACGTCGATAATCGCCTGGCGCTCTTCATCCGGCAAGGCCCGATCCAACAGAGATTGCACCGCTTCATACCCCATCCGCAGTGCACTGTAGAGGATATAGACCCCGATCCCCAAAGCAAACAGCGCATCCGCACGGTGAAATCCGTACCAGCTGAGCCCCAGCGCCACTAGAATAGCACCATTCATCAGGACATCTGACTGATAATGCAGCATATCTGCTCGTATTGCCTGGCTGCGGGTTTTTCTTACCACCCAGCGCTGATAGGTGACCAGAACCAGAGTGCTCACCAGCGCGATGACCGTCACCGCAATACCGATACCGAGGTCATTAAGTGGCTGTGGTGAGAAAAGGTGCTGGAAACCGGTCAGAAACAGGAACAGTGCAGAACCAGAAATAAACATGCTCTGCGCCAGCGCCGCCAACGACTCGGCCTTGCCGTGACCAAAAGCATGTTCCTCGTCCGCGGGTTGCAATGAGTAGCGCACGACGAACAGGTTGGTTAACGAAGCAGCGATATCAACCAGAGAATCCACCAGCGCCGCCAGCAAACTCACCGACCCGGTGAGATACCAGGCAACGATTTTGATTAGCAGCAAAACAGAGGCCGTCGCGGTGGCGGCTAAAGCAGCGGATTTCACCAGACGCGCATATTGCTGTTCCATAAAGAACCCCAACTAAAACTCATGGCGTTAGTATAACGGAATGTCAGGCAAAAAAAGCCCCGCCATAAAGGCGGGGAAGACAGGGATGGTGTCTATGGCAAGGAAAAAACAGGGGACTACTGAGTCGTACTCAACTTCTGGGCAGAAGTTTGCTGCAAACCAGAAATTTGTTGCTCCATCTGCTGCATGCGCTGCTGATGTTTCTGGTCTAAAACACTTTTTTGCTCTGGCGTCAGCAGGTTATACATCTGGTTGCGTATGTGGGCCATTTCGACCTGCCGCTTAACCTGTTCTTGAGCCATCTTTTCCGCCTGGGCATAAACGGCGGCTTCATCAAATTTGTCTGCGGTCACCAGCCGATGCATGGCTTCAATTTCCGCTATCTTAACATCGGGCAGATCGTGGCGAGCCTGGCGCATTAAATCGCGCATTTGCTGGCGCTGCTGCTCGGTTAGGCTGATACCCTCAAACATGTGGTATTGGCCGGGTGTTCTCATCATCGCATCATTGGCAGGAGCTTGAGCAGTTTCCGGTGTAGTATCGGCAGCAAAGGCAGCGGAAGAACCTATCGCCAACATTGATGCCATCGCTACTGCGGTAAACTTACGCATTTTCACTCCTCAAGCATTCTCTCTTTGCGAATCAACGAGGAGCAGTGTACTGCTGCACCTGCAAACATGCGTCAGTGCATGTAAAACTACGTAAAGTCATGGAATGTCAACAGTTGATGACGTATTTTGCGTCAGGAGGTAAATCATAATGAACAAAATTCTGTTAGTTGACGATGACCGCGAGCTAACCTCGCTGCTGAAAGAACTGCTTGAAATGGAAGGCTTTAACATCGTCGTGGCCCACGACGGTGAACAGGCGTTGTCGTTACTGGACAGCTCCATCGATCTCCTGTTGCTCGATATCATGATGCCGAAGAAAAACGGTATCGATACGTTGAAAGAACTGCGCCAACATCACCAAACTCCGGTGATCATGCTGACCGCGCGTGGCAGCGAACTGGACCGGGTGCTTGGCCTGGAATTGGGTGCCGATGACTATCTGGCGAAACCCTTTAACGATCGCGAACTGGTAGCCCGCATCCGCGCCATTCTTCGCCGTTCCAACTGGAGCGAACAGCAACAGAATGTGGATACCAGCGCCCCTACGCTGGACGTAGACGGCCTGCAACTCAACCCTGGTCGCCAAGAGGCGACTTTTGACGGGCATGCGCTCGATCTCACCGGCACCGAATTTACCCTGCTCTACCTGCTGGCACAGCATCTCGGCCAGGTTGTCTCACGTGAATTACTGAGCCAGGAAGTGTTGGGCAAACGCCTGACGCCGTTTGACCGCGCCATTGACATGCACATTTCCAACCTGCGGCGTAAGCTGCCGGATCGCAAAGACGGCCATCCATGGTTCAAAACCCTGCGTGGACGGGGCTATTTGATGGTATCAGCAACATGATCAACAGTTTGACGGCACGCATCTTCGCCATTTTCTGGTTCACATTAGCCTTGGTGCTGATGTTGGTGTTGATGGTGCCGAAACTCGACTCCCGCCAGATAACCTCGCTGCTGGACAGCGAGCAGCGGCAGGGGTTGATGCTGGAACAACACGTCGAGGCCGAGTTGCAAAACGATCCGGCCAACGATCTGATGTGGTGGCGCCGCCTGTTTCGCGCTATCGATAAATGGGCTCCCCCTGGCCAGCGCCTGATTCTGGTCACCAGCGAAGGGCGGGTGATTGGAGCCCAGCGCAACGAAATGCAGATTGTGCGCAACTTCATCGGCCAATCGGATAACTCAGATTTTCCGAAAAAGAAAAAATATGGCCGTGTTGAGCTGGTCGGCCCGTTCTCGGTGCGCGATGGCGAAGACAACTATCAGCTTTACCTGATCCGCCCGGCGAACAGCCCACAATCCGATTTTATCAACCTGATGTTTGACCGCCCGCTGTTGCTGCTGATCGTTACCATGCTGATCAGCGCCCCACTGCTGTTGTGGCTGGCCTGGAGCCTGGCGAAACCGGCACGTAAGCTGAAAAATGCCGCCGACGATGTGGCACGCGGTAATCTGAAACAGCATCCAGAACTGGAGTCTGGCCCGCAGGAATTCCTCGCCACCGGTGCCAGTTTCAACCAGATGGTGAGCGCGCTCGAAAGAATGATGACGGCCCAGCAACGGCTGATTTCCGATATCTCCCATGAACTGCGCACCCCGTTGACCCGCCTGCAACTGGCCACCGCCTTGATGCGCCGCCGTCACGGCGAAGGGCACGAACTGGCGCGTATTGAAACCGAGGCCCAACGATTGGATTCGATGATCAACGATCTGCTGATCCTGTCGCGCGGGCAGCAGAAAAGCGAACTGGTGCGCGAACTGCTGAAAGCGAACGAACTGTGGGCCGAAGTGCTGGACAATGCCCGCTTCGAAGCCGAACAGATGGGCAAACATCTGGAGGTCACTTCCCCTCCTGGCCCTTGGACGATTTACGGCAATGTAGGTGCGCTGGACAGCGCGCTGGAGAACATTGTGCGTAACGCCCTGCGTTACTCGCATACGCGCATTACGGTGGCATTCAGCGCCGATAATCAGGGGGTCACCATCGTGGTCGATGACGACGGCCCTGGCGTTAGCGCGGAAGATCGCGAGCAGATCTTCCGCCCGTTCTACCGCACCGATGAAGCCCGCGATCGTGAATCCGGCGGCACCGGCCTGGGGCTGGCAATCGTCGAGGCAGCCGTCAACCAGCATCGCGGCTGGGTAAAGGCCGAAGACAGCCCGTTGGGTGGTTTGCGCCTGGTACTGTGGCTGCCGCTGCATCAGCGTTAATCGCCAGCACGCCAAGAGTTTGCTATTCTGCGCCCCTCATCATGAGGGGCCTTTTACATGCTGAATATCGTTTTATTTGAACCTGAAATTCCACCCAACACCGGCAATATTATCCGCCTGTGTGCCAATACCGGCTTCCAGCTGCATCTGATCGAACCGATGGGTTTCCCGTGGGATGACAAACGCCTGCGCCGTGCCGGGCTGGATTACCATGAATTTGCCAGCATCAAACGCCATACCGATTACCCCGCGTTTCTCGCCAGCGAAAACCCGCAGCGGCTGTTTGCCCTGACCACCAAAGGCATCCCAGCGCACAGTGCGGTGAGCTATCAGGCGGGTGACTATCTGCTGTTCGGCCCAGAAACACGCGGCTTGCCCGCCAGCATTCTCGATGCGCTGCCTGCACAGCAGAAAATCCGCATCCCCATGCAGGCCCAAAGCCGCAGCATGAATCTGTCAAACGCGGTTTCCGTGGTGGTGTATGAAGCTTGGCGCCAGCTAGGTTACGCAGGTGCTTTGCTAAAAGAATAAAATATGCCACCTCAAGGCGATGGCCTACCGTACAGACATCGCCCTAAATCATTCTCGTTAAATCTGTGATCGTCAGCATACGCACCCGCTGAATTTTGCCATGCTGTTGCCCCATCCGGCAGCCACCCGAAGGTTCCCTTTGCCACCTCTCTTTAGACTTCCTGTTCATCCGTGGTCTTACCGCGCCAATAACAACGAAGGATAAACAAGATGAACAACGCCATTATGCTGGGGATACTCTGGCACCTGGTCGGGGCAGCCAGCGCTGCCTGCTTCTACGCACCATTCAAACAGGTAAAAAACTGGTCCTGGGAAACCATGTGGTCGATCGGCGGCTTCGTCTCCTGGTTGATTCTGCCTTGGGCAGTCAGCTATGTGCTGCTGCCTGATTTCTGGCAATACTACGGCTCCTTCAGCGCAGCCACCCTGCTGCCGGTGTTCCTGTTCGGTGCCATGTGGGGCATTGGTAACATCAACTATGGCCTGACCATGCGCTATCTCGGCATGTCGATGGGGATTGGTATCGCTATCGGCATCACGCTGATCATCGGTACGCTGATGACTCCATTGCTGCAAGGCCGGTTTGAACTGCTGTTCGGTACCGCCGGTGGCCGCATGTCGCTGCTTGGCGTGTTCGTTGCGCTGATCGGTGTGTTAATCGTCAGCTATGCGGGCTTGCTGAAAGAGCAGGCCATGGGCATCCGCGCCGAAGAGTTCAACCTGAAAAAAGGGCTGGTACTGGCGGTGATGTGCGGTATTTTCTCGGCGGGGATGTCGTTTGCCATGGACGCCGCCAAACCGATGCATGAAGCGGCGAGTGCCTTGGGCATCGATCCGCTGTACGTCGCATTGCCAAGCTACGTGGTGATTATGGGCGGCGGTGCGCTGATTAACCTCGGTTACTGCTTTATCCGCCTGGCAACTCTGAACAACCTGTCGGTCAAAGCGGATTTCTCGCTACCCAAGCGGCTGCTGGTGATCAACGTGCTGTTCTCCATGCTGGCTGGCCTGATGTGGTATCTGCAATTCTTCTTCTACGCCTGGGGCCACGCCAAGATCCCAACACAATACGATTACATGAGCTGGATGCTGCATATGAGCTTCTACGTACTGTGCGGCGGTATCGTCGGGTTGCTGCTGAAAGAGTGGAAATGCGGCACCAGAAAACCGGTTGCCGTCTTGTGTATCGGCTGCCTGGTGATCATTCTGGCGGCCAACATTGTGGGTATGGGGATGGCATCCTGAGGACTGCACCATGAACAGCTCATTAAACATATTACTGTTTGGCATCGGGCTTGAGACTTACTGGCCGCAGTTCAGCGGCCTGAAACCACGTTTGGAAGGGTATCTGCATCAGATTGCAGAACACCTTGCCTCTGCACATCGGGTACAAAATGGCGGACTGGTGGATTCGGTGGTGGCGGCTGATACTCTGTTGGCGCAAACCCGCTATCAGCCTGTGGATGTAGTCGTGCTTTACATCAGTACCTATGCCCTCAGCGCTACCGTGTTACCACTGGTGCAAGCACTGGGCAAACCGGTGCTGGTGCTCGCCTTGCAGCCCGAAATCGGCCTGCCTTACCAGAAAATCCGTGCCCTACAGGATCGCGGCGATCGTACCGGTGAGTGGCTCGCCCACTGCCAGGCGTGCAGCGCACCGGAGCTGGCCAATGTCTTTAACCGCGCGGGGATCGATTATCATCTGTTGGTCGGGGCACTACAGAGCGATCCGCAGGTTTGGCAAGAGCTGGATGACTGGCTGGTAGCCTTTACGTTATGCAATGCACTGCGCAGTACTCAGATTGGCCTGCTCGGTCATTACTACGACGGTATGGTCGATGTTTACAGCAACCTGACCAACCTTTCCGCCCAACTTGGCGTGCGCTTCAAACCGCTGGAAATGTGCGAACTGCACACCCTGCGCCAGCAAAGCCCGGCCTTACAGATCCAGAACAAGCATGCTGAAATGCAGGCGGCGTTTGTTGTGGATGAACAATGCTCTGAAGCCGAACTGCAGCGGGCGGCACATACCGCCTGCGCGCTGGATCGGTTGGTTGAGCGGCATCAGCTCGGTGCTCTGGCATATTACTACGAAGGGCAAAATGGCAATGACTACGAGGATATCGTCACCTCGGTGATCGCTGGCAACACACTGCTGACGCAAAAAGGCATTCCGATCGCTGGGGAATACGAAGTCAAAAACGTGATCGCCATGAAGATCCTCGCCCTATTGGGAGCCGGAGGCTCATTCTCTGAACCTTACGGCATTGAATTTAGGGATGATGCAGTGTTATGGGGCCACGACGGGCCAGCACATCCACAGATGGCTGAGGGCGATGTCCGGCTGGTGCCCTTGCCGGTTTATCACGGCAAACCAGGGAGCGGTATTTCGATCCAGATGTCGGTGAAAAATGGTCCGGTCACGTTTTTATCGGTGGTTGAAGAACGCAATGGCGACGTAGTATTACAGTATGCAGAAGGCACCTCGGTGGCAGGAGAAACGCTGGATATCGGTAATACCAACAGTCGCTACCGCTTTAGTCTGAATGCCAGAACCTTTACCCGCAACTGGTCGCTCGGTGGACCCGCACACCACTGTGCCATCGGTCTCGGGCATCAAGGAGAGCGGCTGGAGAAAATCGCGCAGGTGTTGAAGATCCGCACGCGCCGGATCGCCTAACTCTCAAGGTTACGGCGCCCCCTCCATCGCCACAAACCGCTGACGATATTCGCGTGGGGTCATTCCGGCCTCACGCGCAAACACCACAGAAAAATAGTTACTGTCCTCAAAACCGCAGCGAGCCGCAATGTCGCTGATACGGAACTCGCTGCGGCGCAGCAAGCGCTTGGCCTGGCATAGCCTGATCTGCCGCAGATAGTGGTTGATGGTCATGCCGGTCTGCTGGCGGAACAGCAGCTTCAGCGCCCGCTCGGTTAAACGGTGCTGTTGGCAAAATAACCCCAGTTCAAAATGCCCGTCGATGCCGCTTTGCAGCGCCGCCATCAACAAATCCAACTGCTCGCCATCCGGTAGCATATGCGCTTTTTCCACCGCATAGCGATGGCGTTTCAGCACGATCGCCAGTTGCAGCAGCAACGCTTCGGTTAATTGCAGCGACAGCGTATCGGTTTTACGGCTCTCCTGCGAAAGCTGAGCAATGATCGGCCGCGCCTGTGCCATGCCCTGGGTGGATAGCCGCCAGTAACGCTCGTCCAATGCAGCAAACGGTGGCAGCAGGCTTTCCCATTGCGCATTCAGCCGCAGGCGTTCGGGGCAGTAAATGATGTTATCCAGCACCAGATCGTGTACGGACTCATAGCTGTGGCAATCGCTGGCGCGCAGATAAAAAATATCCCCGCAGGTTATGCGATAAGGGCGATCGTTCAGCACATGCAGGCCATTGCCGCGCCAGACGATGACGATCTCGCAAAACTGGTGAGTATGGGTAGCAAACCCTTCCTGGGGATAGCGCTCCGCCACCGCTACCGGCATCTGCTCAGAGGGCAGATAATCGCGGCTCTCCAACAGTAATGTTTCCCTCATCTGTACACCTTTTTTATTCATCACCACTGGGCATTATTACCGAACCTGAAGCGAGGAAAATTGATACGATCGCGATTTCACTCCGCTAACGCAAACCCCGCAGCGCCCGCGGTGGGCAGGTAAACTCGCGCTTGAACAGCGTTGAGAAGTGGTTGCTATCGCCAAAACCGCAGCGAAAGGCGATATCGGTAATACTGCGGTCGCTGTGGCACAGCATATGGCGTGCTTGTAGCAGGCGCAGGTGGGTCAGGTAACGCTGTGGTGTCATATTGGTGTGGTTCTTTAACTGCCGGTGCAGCGTGCGTAACGGTATGGCAAAGCGTTCTGCCAATTCCGGCCATTCGATTTGTTCGGCGTAATGGTTTTGCAACCAGTCCAGCAGTTGGTGTAAACGCCCTTCCTGATCGTCGCCCTGCCGCGCCATGCACCCGCGCCACAGCTGCACCAGCAGTTGCATAAACACACTTTCATGCAGCGCAATCTCTTCCGGCTGGTCACCTACTGGCGCACTCATCAGTAATGCAATCAGCTGCTTAACCTGCTGCAACACCTGATGGTTGATACGCCAATGCGCGGGATAAATGCCGTCGCGCTCGCGGGGCAGGAACTGTTCCACGCCGGTAACAAAGCGGAACGCCCCTGGGGCGCGAAACAGGATATTGGTCAGGATTAAACCATCGGTCTGCTCAAACAGATGGCGATCGTGATCGCGCACAAAACAGACGCAGCCGCTGTTAAGGGTATAAGGATTGCCGTTAAACACATGGACACCGGCTCCCTGTTCAACAATCACGATTTCGTAAAAATCATGATGATGTTCTGGAAAAGCCTGCTGCGGTTCACGGGGTTCAATCACCACGGGCGCGCTACAGGAAGGGAAAAAATCACTACTGTATAATAGATTCATCTTACCCCCCGTTCCTTGGCGCGGCGGGATTACCGCGCAACGTCGGTTAACGATAGTAAGAGAAGCATCAAGGAAGATACCTTAAGTTTTTGACCGAAAAGCACGCTAAATCTGTGCGTTTTTTAAGAAAGCCGCAGCAATGTTGAGAAATGCGTGCAAGGTCACAACCCGCAGAAAACCGGGCTGAATGGCAAACTGTGAGCTGCTTCACCTTTACCTTTGCCATTTTGCCAACCCGCCCTCGGCACTGGCAGTAGCGAGAAGGCTTCGCTACCCGCAACTTTCTACACTGCCCGTCATCAAGCAATAACGGGCTTTCACTCATGACTACACGCAACATTGCTGCCATCGATCTGGGTGCCTCTAGCGGGCGCGTGATGCTGACCAGCTATCAACCGGAACAACAGCGGCTCCAGCTACGGGAAGTCAGCCGTTTTACCAACCGTTTGCAACAGCGGGATGGGCAGGACTGCTGGGACTTGGATGCGCTGGAGCAGCACATCCGCCAGGCGCTCGCTCAGCTTGATGAGCAGGGCATCGTGCTCGACAGCATTGGTATCGACACCTGGGGAGTGGATTTTGTGCTGCTGGATGCCCAAGGCGAACGAGTCGGCCAAGCGGTCTCTTACCGCGATGCCCGCACTCAGGGCACAATGGCGCAAGCCCAGTGCACTCTTGGGCGGAGCAATATCTACCAGCGCACCGGCATTCAGTTTCTGCCCTTCAACACCCTGTATCAGTTACGCGCCTTGCGCGAGCAGCAGCCTGAGCTGTTAGAGCGCGTGGCGCACCTGCTGCTGATCCCAGACTATCTGCACTTCCGGCTAACCGGGCAACTGAACTGGGAATACACCAACGCCAGTACCACCCAATTACTGAATATCGAGACTGATCAATGGGATACCGATCTGCTTGCCTGGGCGGGCGTGCCAACACGTTGGTTCGGTAAGCCGACCCCGCCGGGCAACCGCGTGGGCTATTGGACCAGCGCCAGCGGCCAGCAAGTGCCGGTGATCGCCGTCGCCACTCACGATACTGCCAGCGCGGTACTCGCCACGCCGTTGCAAGATGCCAATGCTGCTTACCTCAGTTCCGGCACCTGGTCGCTAATGGGCATTGAAAGCCCCGTACCGATTGTTAACCCCAGATCGCTGGCGGCCAACATCACCAACGAAGGCGGCGCAACCGGTTATCGGGTACTGAAAAACATCATGGGCCTATGGCTGCTGCAACGCGCCACTCAGGAGTTGAATATCGGCGATTTACCGGCGTTGATCGCCCAAGCCGCGCAGCAACCTGCCTGCCGTTCGTTGATCAACCCGAATGACGAGCGCTTTATCAACCCGGCCAACATGTGCCAGACCATTCAGGCCTATTGCCGTGAACAGGAGATGCCGGTACCGGAAACGCCTGCGCAACTGGTGCGCTGTATCTTCGACAGCCTGGCCATGCTCTACCGCCAGGTGGCACAGGAGTTGGCCACCCTGCATGGCCGCCCGCTAAGCCATTTGCATATCGTTGGCGGCGGCAGCCAGAACCATTTTCTCAATCAACTGTGTGCCGATGCCTGTGGGCTGGCCATCAGCGCCGGGCCGATCGAGGCCTCAACGCTGGGCAACGTCGGCTGCCAGTTGATGGCCTTGGATGCCGTCGCCGATATCGGGCAATTCCGCCGCATCGTGGCGCAAAATTTCCCGCTGCAACATTTCACCCCTCGCGACAATCCCGACTTTGCCGCCCACTGGCCGCAATTTCAGTCGTTGAGTCAATTACCTAAGGAACTTTGCATATGAAAAGCTCTATTGAACAAGCTTGGGAACTGGCAAAACAGCGCTTTGCCGCCGTTGGCGTTGACGTTGAGGCCGCCATTCAGGCGATGGATACTCTGCCAGTCTCCATGCACTGCTGGCAGGGCGATGACGTGGCCGGTTTTGAAAACCCGGAAGGCTCGCTGACCGGCGGCATTCAGGCGACCGGTAACTACCCCGGCAAAGCGCGTAATGCCAAAGAGCTGCGTGCCGATCTGGAGCAGGCGCTGGCGCTGATCCCCGGTCCGAAACGCCTGAATCTGCACGCAATTTATCTCGAATCCGAGACTCCGGTGGCACGTAACCAGATTGAGCCACGTCATTTCAAGAACTGGGTGGAATGGGCAAAACAGCACCGGCTGGGCTTGGATTTCAACCCTTCGTGTTTCTCGCACCCGCTGAGCGCAGATGGTTTTACCCTGTCGCACGCCGATCCAGCCATCCGCAAGTTCTGGATTGAACACTGCCAGGCTAGCCGCCGCGTTTCCGCCTATTTCGGTGAGCAGCTCGGCACGCCTTCGGTGATGAATATCTGGATCCCGGATGGCATGAAAGACACGCCGATCGATCGCTTGGCCCCGCGCCAGCGTTTGCTGAGCGCGCTGGATGAAGTGATCGCCGAAAAGCTCGACCCGGCCCACCATATCGACGCCGTGGAAAGCAAACTGTTCGGCATCGGCGCAGAGAGCTATACCGTCGGCTCCAATGAGTTCTACCTCGGCTACGCCGCCAGCCGCCAGACTGCGTTGTGCCTGGATGCCGGGCACTTCCACCCCACCGAAGTGATTTCCGACAAAATCTCCAGCGCCATGCTGTATGTACCGCGCCTGTTGCTGCACGTCAGCCGCCCGGTGCGCTGGGACAGCGATCACGTGGTGCTGTTAGATGACGAAACCCAGGCCATCGCCAGTGAGATCGTGCGCCACAACCTGTTCAACCGCGTACATATCGGCCTGGATTTCTTCGACGCCTCGATCAACCGCATCGCCGCCTGGGTGATCGGTACGCGCAATATGAAAAAAGCACTGCTGCGCGCCCTGCTTGAGCCGACCACAATGCTGCGTCAGCTCGAACTACGCGGTGATTACACCGCACGCTTGGCCCTGCTGGAAGAGCAGAAATGCCTGCCGTGGCAAGCCGTGTGGGAAAGCTACTGCCAGCGTAACGATGTCCCGGCCGATGCCAGCTGGCTCGACAACGTACGCAGCTACGAACAACAGATTCTCAGCCAACGTTAAGGATACCGCGCAATGCAACAGCTACTTTCCTCCTGGTTTATCCAGGGCATGATCAAAGCCACCAGCGATATGTGGCTCAAAGGCTGGGATGAACGCAACGGCGGCAATGTCAGCCTGCGACTGACGGCGGAAGACGTTGAGCCTTTCCGTAACGACTTCGTCACCCAGCCACGCTGCGTAGAACTAACGCAACCGGCCAGCGAACTGGCCAACTGCTGGTTCCTGGTCACCGGATCCGGCAAGTTCTTCCGCAACGTGCAACTGGCCCCAGAAGAAAACCTGGTGCTGCTGCAACTGAACCATAACGGTACCGCCTATCACATCCACTGGGGGCTTGCGCAAGGCGGCCTGCCAACCTCGGAACTGGCGGCCCACTTCCAGTCACACATCGTACGTATGCGGGTTAGCGGCGGTAGCGATCGCGTCATCATGCACTGCCACGCCACCAACCTGATCGCACTGAGCTTTGTGCAGGAACTGGATAATGCCCGCTTTACCCGCCTATTGTGGGAAGGCAGCACCGAATGCCTGGTGGTGTTCCCGGATGGCATCGGCATTGTGCCGTGGATGGTGCCGGGCACCGACGGGATCGGCACCCAGACCGCCGAACAGATGCAGGCGCACAGCCTGGTACTGTGGCCGTTCCATGGCATCTTTGGCACCGGCCCAACGCTGGATGACGCTTTCGGCCTGATCGACACCGCAGAGAAATCTGCCGAAATCATGGTGAAAGTGCTGTCGATGGGCGGCAAGAAACAGACCATTTCTGGCAGCCAGTTAGCCGCGCTGGCCCAGCGCTTTGGCGTCACGCCGCTGGCAGCGGCGCTCGAAGACTGAGAATGCATTCCCTGCGTCCACTTAGGTGGGCGCATCACAATGCATTCTCACTTCAGGAGTAATACATATGAGTTTCATGCTGGCATTACCGAAAATCAGTTTGCACGGCTGTGGCGCCATTGAAGATATGGTTAAGCTGCTGGCGCAAAAACAATGGGGTAAAGCGCTGATTGTCACTGATGGTCAGTTGGTTGAGCTTGGCCTGCTGGAAGGGCTGTTCAGTGCCCTGCAACAGCAGGCGCTGCCCTACGCGATGTTCAATGAAGTATTTCCCAACCCCACCGAAGAACTGGTGCAGAAGGGTTGGCAAGCATTCAAGCAGCACCAGTGTGACTACCTGATTGCTTTCGGCGGCGGCAGCCCGATCGACACCGCCAAAGCGATCAAAATCCTCACCGGCAACCCCGGCCCTTCCACCGCCTATGCCGGCGTAGGTAAGGTCAAACAGGCGGGAGCGCCGCTGGTCGCCATCAACACTACCGCCGGCACCGCAGCCGAGATGACCAGCAATGCGGTAATCATCGACAGCCAGCGCCACGTCAAAGAAGTGATTATCGACACCAATATCATCCCGGACATTGCCGTGGACGATCCGGCCGTGATGCTGAACATTCCCGCCAGCGTGACCGCCGCCACCGGCATGGATGCACTGACCCACGCTGTGGAAGCTTATGTTTCCGTAGGAGCTCATCCGTTGACCGATCACTCGGCCTTGGAAGCAATCCGCCTGATCGGTACTTGGCTGCCTGCCGCAGTGGATGACGGTAACAACCTGCAAGCGCGGGAAATGATGGCATATGGCCAATATCTGGCTGGCATGGCATTTAACAGTGCCGGGCTTGGCTTGGTGCATGCGTTAGCCCACCAACCTGGCGCCACCCACAATCTGCCGCACGGCGTGTGCAATGCCATCCTGCTGCCGGTGATCGAAGCGTTTAACCGCCCCAATGCCGTGGCGCGTTTTGCTCGCATCGCACAGGCTTTAGGCGTGAATACCCAGGGAATGGATGAAGAGCAGGCCAGCCATCAGGCAATCGCTGCTATTCGTGCACTTTCGCTGCGCGTGGGGATTCCAGCAGGTTTCTCGGCGCTCGGCATCCAGGAACAGGATATTGAAAACTGGCTGGATAAAGCGCTGGCCGACCCTTGTGCACCCTGCAACCCACGCCCGGCCGATCGCGAACAGGTGCGCGAGCTGTATTTAGCGGCGCTTTAATGGCGGAGGAAAACCCATGATCCGTAAAGCTTTTGTGATGCAGGTTAACCCGAGTGCCCACGCGGAATATCAACAGCGCCATAACCCGATCTGGCCAGAGCTGGAACAAGTGCTGAAAGAGCACGGAGCGCACCACTACTCCATCTTTCTGGACGAAGCGCGCAACCTGCTGTTTGGCTATGTTGAGATCGAGTCGGAAGAGCGCTGGAACGCAGTGGCTAATACCGCCACCTGCCAGCGCTGGTGGCGTTTTATGAGCGACGTGATGCCAAGCAACCCGGATCACAGCCCGGTCAGCTCAGCACTGCGTGAGGTGTTTTATTTGGAGTAACTGATAAGGCGGCGGGTTAAATCCCGTCGCCGTATTCAAACCCGTGATTCACGCCGTTGAAATACTGATTCATATCCATCGACGGCGTATCACTTTCAGGCCGCCCAACCAGGCGGGCAGGCACGCCTGCGGCGGTGGTATGAGGTGGCACAGAGTGCAACACTACCGAACCGGCACCGATTTTCGCCCCTTTGCCCACTTCAATATTGCCAAGAATTTTGGCACCTGCGCCAATCATCACGCCTTCACGGATTTTAGGGTGGCGATCGCCGCTGGTTTTACCGGTCCCGCCGAGGGTCACCGATTGCAGGATAGAAACGTTATTCTCCACCACCGCGGTTTCACCGATCACAATGCCGGTCGCATGATCGAGCATGATGCCGCAGCCGATGGTGGCCGCCGGGTGGATATCCACGCTAAAGGCGACAGAGATCTGATTTTGCAGATAAACAGCCAGGGCCTGACGCCCCTGCATCCACAGCCAGTGCGCAATGCGATAGGCCTGTAAAGCGTGAAAACCTTTGAGATACAGCAGTGGCGTAGAGTATTTATCCACCGCCGGGTCGCGCAGCCGCACCGCAAGAATATCGCGAGCCGCTGCAACAATCATTTGTGAATCAGAGCGGTAAGCGTCTTCCGCCACTTCACGTACGGCAATCGCTGGCATGATCGGGTTGGCCAGCTTGTTGGCCAGGATATAACTGAGCGCACTGCCCAGGTTTTCATGCTTAAGCAACGTCGCGTGGAAAAAGCTAGCCAGCATCGGTTCACAATCAGCCAGTGCTCGCGCCTCTGATTTTATATTGCTCCAGACCTGCTCTAACTCTTCTACTGACATCGCTTTCCTCTCTGCCTTACAAAACAAGCCACCTTGCCAGGGTTTCCGGCAAGGTGGCTCAATCCAATCCTGAGGCACAAGACTTCTGGTCCTGAACCCTTCCTTAGGTCAAGCGCTGTGTTTTTCGTCTTTTCTGGTACGCCCCAGCAGACTCAGCGCGGCCTCGCGGGCATTTTTATCACAGTACAACACCTGGTAAATCTGCTCGGTAATCGGCATTTCCACACCATGACGTTGCGCCAGCGCCAAGACCTCTTTGGTATTGCGATAGCCTTCAACCACTTGACCGATGCTGGCCTGTGCTTCATTCACGTCCATGCCCTGCCCCAGCATAATACCGAAACGCCGGTTGCGCGATTGATTATCCGTGCAGGTTAACACCAGGTCACCCAACCCCGCCATGCCCATAAACGTTGACGGGTCAGCGCCCAGTGCGGAACCAAGACGACTCATTTCCGCCAGCCCACGGGTGATCAACGCGGTACGCGCGTTGGCACCAAAGCCGATACCGTCGGACATGCCAGCGCCGATGGCGATAACGTTTTTTACCGCGCCGCCCAACTGCACCCCAATAAAATCGGGGTTGCTGTACACGCGGAAGCTTTTGCCGCAGTGCAGTAACTGCTGCAAATCTTCGGCAAACTGCTCGTCGGTGGCCGCCAGCGCAATCGCCGTCGGCAGCCCGGCTGCCAGCTCTTTGGCAAACGTCGGCCCAGAGATCACCGCCAGCGGTATATTATCGCCCAACGCTTCGCGCGCCACGTCTTGCAGCAACCGGCCAGTTTCCGCTTCCAGGCCTTTGGTAGCCCACACAATGCGGGCATCCGGGCGCAGATGCGGTTTCAACTGGCGCAGCACGTCACCAAATACATGGCTCGGCACCACCACCAGCACATCACGGCTGGCCGCCAGCGCACGGGCCAGATCGGCTTCGAGCAGCAAGGTATCGGGGAAAGCAACGTCGGGAAGAAACGCCTGATTGCAGCGATCGCGCTGCATAATCTGAATTTTTTCGGGGATATGCCCCCACAATATGACCGGATGGCCGTTACGCGCCAGCGTAATCGCTAATGCGGTGCCGTACGAGCCGGCACCGATAACAGTCATTGAAGCATTGACGGTGTTCATCAGGCATCCTGATGTGGTTCGGCACCTTCGCTTTCGGCCTGCTGTTGCTGCTGTTGCTGCTGTTGCAGATAGCTCATGAACAGCGCGTCAAAGTTGACCGGTGCCAGGTTCAGTTGCGGGAATGTACCGCGAGAAACCAGGCTGGTGATGCACTCACGCGCATACGGGAACAGAATGTTCGGACAGTATGCGCCCAGGCAGTGCGCCAGCTGCGTCCCTTCGATCCCGGCTACGGAGAAGATGCCCGCCTGCTGAACTTCACACAGGAACGCAGTTTCTTCGCCCAGAGACGCCGTTACGGTTACGCGCAGTACCACTTCATACACGCCATCAGTCAATTGGCTGGAAGCGGTATCCAGATCAAGTTTAACTTCTGGCTGCCATTCCTGCTGGAATACTTGCGGAGCGTTTGGCGCTTCGAAAGAGATATCCTTGGTGTAGATACGTTGGATCTGGAAAGCCATCTCTGTGGTGTTTTGTTCTGACATTTGTTTGGTACCCTTAGTTAAATATCCTTATTGACACTCAGTAACCGGTATACCCTAAGTAGCTTGAAACTGCTGACTGCAGCGCCAAGCCCTGTGGGTATAACTACCCGCTCAAAGCAGCGGATCAAGGCCACCGCGAGCATCGAGTGCATGTAAATCATCGCAGCCACCCACGTGCTGGCCGCTGATGAAAATCTGAGGCACGGTGGTTCGCCCACTGCGCGCAATCATCTCTTCGCGCTTCACGTTATTGCCATCGATAGCAATCTCGTTGAACGCAGCTCCCTTACTGTTCAGCAACGCTTTGGCGCGATGGCAGAACGGACAGGTTGCCTTGGTGTAAATATCAATGCTAGCCATGGAAAAAACCACCTTAAACTACAACTACGTAAATAAATTACTTGCCGCGTGCCAATGGCAGGTTTTCACCGCTCCAGCCCGCAATACCGTCTTTCAGGGTGTAGACGCTGACAAAACCGGCTTTATCCAGGTTTTCTGCCGGTTCGCGCGACGTGGTGCCATTGGCGCAAGCCACGATGATCGGCTGGGCTTTGTGTTTTTCCAATTCGCCGAAGCTGCCACTTTTAATCTCACTTGCCGTCAGGTTGATGGCGTTGGCAATGTGACCTTTACGGAAATCATCCCGGCTGCGGGTATCTACCACCACAGCATCTTCTTTATTGATCAGGCGAATAGCTTCGCCGCGGGTGATCTCTTTCACTTTAGAGAAACGGCCCTTGATGGTCATAACGATCACCGCAGCCAGCAGCGCCACCCAAGCCAAACTCAGTATGGGATGCCTGCTAACAAATTGCATAATTTCTTGCAGCATGGGGTGTAACAACTCCCGTCAGTTAGGGGAAAATAAGTCAAGGTTTCAGAGTATACCTGCCGAATGCGGCAAATACAGCCAATAAGCAAGCGTGAATGCAGAAACTGCGGTCTGCGCCGAAAAATTACCGCAATGGCACAAGGAAAGTCACCATTGTTCAACGCAACTTTGATCTTTCTAGGCTCTTTTTTCCCGGCTTTGTTGTAAAATCATTCGGTTCTGGAGGGTAAATAGCCATCATTCCAAGGGGTTGATGGCTATTCACAACTTAAGCGATCATAACGAGGTTATAGCAATGTCGAGTACGAAAAAACCCATGGTTCTGGTGATCCTGGACGGTTATGGCCACCGGGAAGAACAGCAGGACAACGCGATCCTGAATGCCAAAACGCCGGTCATGGATCGTCTGTGGCAACAACAGCCGCACACCCTGATTGCCGCCTCCGGCATGGATGTTGGCCTGCCTGATGGCCAGATGGGCAACTCGGAAGTGGGCCACGTCAACCTGGGTGCTGGGCGCATCGTTTATCAGGATCTGACCCGCCTGGACAAAGAAATCAAAGACGGTGACTTCTTCACCAACGCCACCCTGACCGCAGCGGTAGACAACGCGGTGAAAGCCGGTAAAGCGGTACACATCATGGGCCTGATGTCCCCTGGCGGCGTGCACAGCCACGAAGATCACATTCTTGCGATGATCAAACTCGCCGCACAGCGTGGTGCCAAAGCCGTTTACCTGCATGCGTTCCTGGATGGGCGTGATACCCCACCGCGCAGTGCTGAAAACACACTGAAACGTTTCAGTGATGAGTTCGCCAAACTGGGTGCCGGGCGCATTGCCTCCGTGATTGGTCGTTACTACGCCATGGATCGTGATAACCGTTGGGATCGCGTGCAACTGGCTTACGATCTGATGACTCAGGCCAAAGGCGAATACACCGCCGATAACGCCGTTGCCGCGCTGCAAGCCGCCTACGCCCGCGATGAAAACGATGAATTCGTGAAACCAACCGTGATTCAGGCCGCGGGCGAAGCCACTGCACAGATGAATGACGGTGATGCGCTGATCTTCATGAACTTCCGTGCCGACCGCGCGCGCCAGATCACCCGCGCCTTTATCAATGCCGATTTCGACGGTTTCCCACGGGCTAAAGTGGTGAAATTCGGTGATTTCGTGATGCTGACCGAATACGCCGCCGACATCCAGACCGCCTGCGCCTATCCACCGGCTTCGCTGGCGAACACCTTCGGCGAGTGGCTGATGAAGCACGACAAAACCCAACTGCGCATTTCAGAAACCGAGAAATACGCTCACGTCACCTTCTTCTACAACGGCGGTGTTGAAGAGCCGTTCAAAGGCGAAGAACGCGTGCTGATCAACTCACCAAAAGTGGCAACTTACGATCTGCAACCGGAAATGAGTTCCGCAGAACTGACCGAAAAGTTACTGACCGCTATCCACAGCGGCAAGTACGACGCCATCATCTGTAACTATCCGAACGGCGATATGGTGGGCCATACCGGCGTTTATGATGCGGCCGTCAAAGCGGTAGAAACGCTGGACCACTGCATTGCGCAGGTGGTTGATGCGGTGAAAGCCGTTGATGGCCAATTGCTGATCACCGCGGACCACGGTAACGCCGAGCAGATGCGCGATCTGGCTACCGGCCAGGCGCATACCGCGCACACCAGCCTGCCAGTGCCGCTGATTTATGTCGGCAAACCGGCCAAGGCGGTTGAAGGTGGTAAGCTTTCCGATATCGCGCCAACCATGCTGGCGCTGATGGGTATGGAAATCCCGCAAGAGATGACTGGTAAGCCGCTGTTCATCGTGGAATAATCCTTCTCCATGAGGGAGAAGGCGAATTTTGCACTACCAAGGGTCATCCGAAGTGCAAGCTCAGGCAGCCAATTACTGCCTGAATGCTCTGCGCTACGCAAGTTGACCACCGTCTGCGCCAGCGTACTTTTCGCTGGCGCATTGCTATTGCCGTTAACCAGCAATGCGGCAGAAGACAACAAATCCCAGCTCAAAGACCTGCAACAAAGCATCGCCGAAAAAGAAAAGGCGGTGAAGCAACAACAGCAACAGCGCAGCTCATTGCAGGAACAACTCAAACTGCAAGAAAAAACCATCGCGCAAGCCAGCCGTTCACTGCGTGATACGCAAGGCACACTCAGCGAACTGGGCAAAGATATTTCTGGTCTGAGTGCCTCGATCGCCAAACTGCAAAAACAGCAATCTACCCAGCAGGAAATGCTCGCCAAACAGCTCGATGCCGCGTTCCGACAGGGGCAACACAGCGCGTTGCAACTGATCCTCAGCGGTGAAGAGAGCCAGCGCAGTGAACGTATTCTGGCCTATTTCAGCTATCTGAATGTGGCGCGCCAGCAATCCATTGAACAACTGCAACAAACCCGCACGCAGCTGGCCGAGCAGAAAGGCACGCTGGTGGTCAAACAGGGCCAACAGAAATCGTTACTCGGCGAGCAGCAAACCCAGCAACAGAAGCTGGAACAGGCACGCAGCGCACGCAAGAAAACCCTGACTTCACTGGAAGCCTCGCTGGAAAAAGATCAGCAGCGGCTGGTGGAACTGCGCCAGAACGAAACCCGCCTGCGTGACCAGATCGCCCGCGCCGAGCGTGAGGCACGGGCTCGCGCAGAACGCGAAGCGCGTGAAGCCGCCAAAGTGCGTGAACAGGTTAAAGCCAAAGAACAGCAGGCGAAGAAAACCGGTACCCGCTATCAGCCTAGCGAAGGCGAACGTTCACTGATGGCGCGCACCGGCGGTTTAGGTCGCCCTGAAGGACAGGCCGTTTGGCCAGTGCGTGGCCGCACCGAACATCGCTTTGGCGAACAACTGCAAGGTGAATTACGCTGGAAAGGGATGGTGATCTCGGCTGCCGAAGGCAGCGAAGTGAAAGCCATCGCCGATGGCCGCGTCCTGCTTGCCGATTGGCTGCAAGGCTATGGTCTGGTGGTGGTGATCGAGCACGGTAAAGGTGATATGAGCCTGTATGGCTACAACCAGAGCGCACTGGTCAACGTCGGTGCGCAAGTGCGTGCAGGCCAGCCTATCGCGCTGGTAGGCACCAGCGGTGGTCAGGGAACGCCATCGCTCTATTTTGAAATCCGTCGCCAGGGTCAGGCCGTTAACCCACTGCCGTGGTTGGGAAGATAGATTGCACTATAGCAAATTGCGTACCGCTATCCTGATGGGTTCTCTGCTGCTGGCCTGTGCCGCACAAGGCGGGAAGCTGTCTATCGTGATTGACGATGTCGGCTATCGCCCACACGAAGAGAACGCTGTGATGCAAATGCCCACGGCCGTCTCAGTCGCCGTGTTGCCCAACGCGCCCCACGCCCGGATGATGGCAACCAAAGCCCACAGCCAGGGGCGAGAAGTGCTGATCCATATGCCAATGGCGCCGCTCAGCAAGCAATCGCTGGAACCCAATACGCTGCAACCCTCGATGAACAGTGAAGAAATTCAGCGCATCATCCGTAATGCGGTCAATAACGTGCCCTATGCCGTGGGGATGAACAACCATATGGGTAGCGCGATGACCTCCAGCCTGCCGGGTATGCAGAAGGTGATGCAGGCGCTTGACGGTTATCAGCTCTATTTTCTCGACAGTATGACCATCGGCAACAGCCAGGCGATGCGCGCTGCGGCCGGTACCCATGTCAAAGTGATCAAACGCAAAGTGTTTCTTGACGATACCGCCAACCCGGACGATATCCGCCGTCAGTTCAACCGTGCGGTTGAGTTGGCACGCCGCAGCGGTTCTGCCATTGCCATCGGCCACCCACGGCCGGCCACGGTGAAAGTACTGCAACAGATGCTGGCCACGTTGCCAAACGATATCGTGCTGGTAAAACCCAGTGCCCTGCTGAATGAACCGCAGCAAAGCGGGGGCAGCTATGTTCCACAACCGAAGCCGCACACCGTGCAGCCGAAGAATCCGTTTACCGGCGCAATCAAGCAGTGCAAGGTTAAGCTGCCGAAAGAAAAAGTGAATGCCAGCCAAGCGCTGATGGTGATCGGGGAGAGCGTGGCGCAGTCGCCAGTGGTGCTGTTGCTGAAACACCATTGGCAGAATTGGTTGGGGTCGGAGCAACCCAAGCCGTAAGATTAATAGGCGGAGCACCAGTTCCGCCTGAGGTTGATGACAAAGTCGCTTTCTAGCCCGAGATACCCGGGTCTAGCGCACCGAGGGGCACTCCGACGGCTTACGCCGTTACGACCCCTTCGGCACGCTCCCCCTAATAACAGGCTTTGTCTGCCGTCTGGGCGGAGCACCAGCTCCGCCTATCACATCAATCCCAGCTCAACACCACTTTCCCAGACAGCCCCGAACGCATGGCGTCAAAGCCCTGCTGGAAATCGTCAATCGGGAAACGGTGAGTGATCATCGGTGTCAGATCCAGGCCAGACTGGATCAGAGCCGCCATCTTGTACCAGGTTTCGAACATTTCACGGCCATAAATCCCTTTGATAAATAGCCCTTTGAAGATCACCTGATTCCAGTCGATGGACATGTCCGACGGCGGGATCCCCAGCATCGCAATGCGGCCACCGTGGTTCATGGCATTGAGCAGCGTGCGGAAGGCCGGTGGCGCGCCAGACATCTCCAGGCCCACGTCGAACCCTTCGGTCATGCCCAGCTCGGCCATCACATCATTCAGGTTTTCTTTGCTGACGTTAACCGCGCGGGTCACGCCCATTTTACGCGCCAGTTCCAGACGATACTCATTCACATCGGTGATCACCACATGGCGCGCACCCACGTGTTTGCACACCGCTGCCGCCATAATGCCGATCGGGCCTGCGCCGGAAACCAACACGTCTTCACCCACTAGATCGAAAGACAGCGCGGTATGCACCGCATTACCAAACGGATCGAAGATCGAGGCCAGTTCGTCGGAAATATTATCCGGTATTTTGAACGCGTTGAAGGCTGGGATCACCAGATACTCCGCGAACGCCCCTGGGCGGTTCACCCCCACGCCAATGGTGTTGCGGCACAGATGCGTGCGGCCAGCACGGCAGTTGCGGCAGTGCCCGCAGGTGATATGCCCTTCGCCGGACACACGATCGCCGATGCCGAAACCTTTGACTTCCTGGCCGATCGCCACCACTTCACCGACGTATTCATGGCCAACCACCATCGGTACCGGAATGGTTTTCTGCGACCAGTCGTCCCAGTTGTAGATATGCATATCGGTGCCGCAGATGGCGGTTTTACGGATTTTGATCATCACATCGTTGTGGCCCAGTTCAGGCTCGGGCACATCGGTCAGCCAGATACCTTCTTCCGCTTTCAGCTTTGCTAATGCTTTCATGCAATGACTCCAAGTTCTTTACCGATACGAATGAACGCAGCAACAGCACGCTCAATCTGCTCCGGTGAGTGATCGGCAGACATCTGGGTACGGATACGTGCCTGGCCTTTCGGTACCACCGGATAGAAGAAGCCCGTCACATAAATGCCTTCCTTAAGCAAAGCATTGGCGAAATCCTGTGCCAATTTCGCCTCACCCAGCATCACCGGAATGATGGCGTGATCGGCACCGGCAAGCGTAAAACCTGCCGCGGTCATTTTTTCACGGAACAATCGAGCGTTGGCCCATAGGCGATCGCGCAGCGCGTCGCCGTCTGCAAGCAGTTCCAACACTTTGATTGACGCAGCAACGATCGCCGGTGCCAGCGAGTTGGAAAACAGATACGGACGCGAACGCTGGCGTAACCACTCCACCACCTCTTTCTTCGCGGCGGTATAGCCGCCAGAAGCACCGCCGAGCGCTTTGCCCAGCGTGCCGGTAATAATATCAACGCGGCCCATCACTTCGCAGTATTCATGCGTTCCACGCCCGTGCGCACCGACAAAACCCACCGCGTGAGAGTCGTCGACCATCACCAGCGCATTGTACTCATCGGCCAGATCGCACACGCCTTGCAGGTTGGCGATCACGCCGTCCATGGAGAACACCCCGTCGGTGGCGATCATAATGTGGCGAGCGCCATCGGCCTTAGCCTGCTTGAGCTGTTCGGCCAACTCCTGCATATCGTTGTTGGCATAGCGATAACGCTTGGCCTTGCACAGGCGCACACCATCGATGATCGAGGCGTGGTTCAGCGCATCGGAGATAATAGCGTCTTCTGGGCCGAGCAAAGTTTCAAACAGGCCGCCGTTAGCGTCATAGCAGGAGGAGTACAGAATGGCGTCTTCCATACCCAGAAAATCGGCCAGTTTCTGTTCCAGCTGTTTATGGCTGTCCTGCGTGCCGCAGATAAAGCGCACCGATGCCATACCAAAGCCGTGGCTGTCCATGCCCGCCTTCGCGGCCGCAATCATTGCCGGATGATTCGCCAGCCCCAGATAGTTGTTGGCGCAGAAATTGATCACATGGCGGCCATCAGCGACGGCGATATCGGCCTGCTGCGCAGAGGTGATAATGCGCTCTTCTTTGAACAGCCCTTCGGCACGGGTGGTGGCAAGCTGTTGCTCCAGCTGCTGGTAAAAGGACGTGGACATTCGGTAATCTCCAGAATAGGGACGTTTTCAACATATTTTACTGATTTACTGGCAAACTGACGACAATGCGCGGTAGAGAATATGAAAAGTGCAGCAGATATCACGGCAAACTAGGATATGTACTCATCGAACGGGACATTAAGAACCGTTACGCTGTTCCCGCTGGCATGAAATGCTATTATAGGCAGCATATCGGGTGGAGCATTGTGCGTCACCGGGAAGAATACAGGGGTAAACCCAATGATTATCGTCACTGGCGGCGCTGGCATGATCGGCAGCAACATTATCAAAGCACTGAATGACACCGGGTATCGCGATATCCTGGTGGTGGATAACCTGAAAGACGGCACCAAATTCGTCAATCTGGTGGACTTGGATATTGCCGATTATGTGGATAAAGAAGATTTTATCGCCAGCATCATGGCCGGTGACGATCTCGGCGACATCGACGCCATTTTCCACGAAGGTGCCTGTTCGTCTACCACCGAGTGGGACGGCAAGTACATGATGGATAATAACTATCAGTACTCCAAAGACATCCTGCACTTCTGCCTGGATCGCCAAATCCCGTTCCTGTATGCCTCTTCCGCCGCCACCTATGGTGGGCGCACCGATAACTTTATCGAAGAGCGCCAGTACGAGCAGCCACTGAACGTTTACGGTTACTCCAAATTCCTGTTCGACCAATACGTGCGTGAAATCCTGCCAGAGGCCGAATCACAGGTGTGTGGTTTCCGTTACTTCAATGTTTATGGCCCGCGTGAAGGCCATAAAGGCAGCATGGCCAGCGTAGCGTTCCATCTGAACAACCAGATTAACCGTGGCGAGAACCCGAAACTGTTCTCTGGCAGCGAAAACTTCAAGCGTGATTTCGTCTATGTGGGCGATGTTGCGGCGGTTAACCTGTGGTTCTGGCAAAACGGCGTGTCCGGCATCTTCAACTGCGGAACTGGCCGGGCGGAAACCTTCCAGGCGGTGGCCGATGCGGTGGTGGAATACCATCAATCAGGCGCAGTGGAGTACATTGAATTCCCTGAAAAGCTGAAAGGCCGCTATCAGGCTTATACCCAGGCCGATCAGACCAAACTGCGCGCTGCCGGTTACAACGCGCCGTTCAAAACGGTCGCTGAAGGCGTCAAAGAATATATGGCCTGGTTGAATCGCACCGCTTAAGCGGAAGGAACCTGCAAAGGGTATGAAAATTCTGGTTATCGGCCCTTCGTGGGTTGGCGATATGATGATGTCGCAAAGTCTCTACCGCACCCTGAAGGCCGAATATCCGTCAGCGGAAATCGATGTGATGGCACCCGCGTGGTGCCGCCCATTGCTGGCGCGCATGCCGGAAGTCAACCAGGCGCTGGCTATGCCGCTGGGCCACGGTGCGTTGGGGCTGGGCGAGCGCCGCCGTTTGGGGCACAACCTGCGTGCCAACGGTTACGATCGCGCCTACGTGTTGCCCAACTCGTTCAAATCCGCCCTGGTGCCGTTCTTCGCCAACGTGCCACAGCGCACCGGCTGGCGGGGTGAAATGCGCTACGGCCTGCTCAATGATGTTCGCGTGCTGGATAAAGCCGCCTTCCCGCTGATGGTGCAACGCTATGTCGCGCTGGCTTATGACAAACAGCGGATACAGCGAGCCGCAGACTTGCCACAGCCGCTGCTATGGCCGCAACTGCAGGTGAGCGACGAAGAGATTGCCGAAACCACTTCCGCCTTTAACCTCACCGATTACCGGCCGATTATCGGCTTTTGCCCAGGGGCGGAATTTGGCCCGGCAAAACGCTGGCCGCATTACCACTATGCCGCGCTGGCACAACTGCTGATCGACCAAGGCTATCAGATCACTTTGTTTGGTTCGGCCAAAGACCACGCTGCCGGGGAACAGATCCGTGCGGCGCTGGCCGAAGAAGCGCGTGATTTCTGCCTCAATCTGGCCGGAGAAACCCAGTTGGAACAAGCGGTGATTCTATTGGCTTCCTGCCAGGCGGTGGTCAGTAATGACTCAGGATTGATGCACGTTGCCGCGGCATTGAATAAACCATTGATAGCCTTGTATGGCCCAAGCAGCCCGGACTTCACCCCGCCGCTTTCCAGCAGGGCAAAAGTCATCCGCCTGATCAGCGGCTATCACAAGGTGCGTAAGGGTGATGCCGATCAGGGCTATCACCAGAGCTTGATCGACATTCAACCACAGCAGGTGTTGGACGCGCTGACGCCGTTACTTGCCGCCAGCGAGGAATAAACATGCAGGTTCTGATCGTCAAAACCTCATCCATGGGGGATGTGCTCCATACGCTGCCGGCATTGACCGATGCGATGCATGCCATCCCCGGCATCCGTTTCGATTGGGTAGTGGAAGAAGGGTTCAGCCAGATCCCTACCTGGCATCCGGCGGTGGACCGCGTTATTCCGGTGGCCATTCGCCGCTGGCGCAAAAACTGGTTCGGCCCCGAAACCCGCCAGCAGCGCTGCGATTTCAAGCGCCTGGTTCGGGAACGCAGTTACGATATCGTGATCGACGCTCAGGGTCTGATGAAAAGCGCCGCGCTGGTAACCCGTATCGCGCGCGGTAGCAAGCACGGCCCGGACTGCAAAAGCGCACGTGAGCCATTTGCCAGTTGGTTTTATAATCATCGCCATGAAATTGATAAGCAACAGCATGCGGTGGAACGCCTGCGTGAACTGTTCGCCAAAAGCCTGGGTTATGAAAAGCCACAGAACATGGGGGATTACGCTATTGCAGCCCGTTTTCTCAGCCAACTGCCAGCGGATGCCGGACAATATCTGGTTTTCCTGCACGCCACCACGCGTGATGAAAAACACTGGCCGGAAGCAAACTGGCGCGAACTGATTGAGTTGGTTGCCGCGACCGGGCTGAAGGTAAAACTGCCATGGGGAGCAGCGCATGAACATCAGCGCGCCCTGCGGCTGGCGGAAGGGTTTGCGCATGTTGAAGTACTGCCGAAGCTCAGCCTACAGCAGGTGGCGGAAGTGCTGGCCGGTGCAAAAGGCGTGGTGTCGGTAGATACCGGGCTCAGCCATCTGACCGCCGCGCTGGATCGCCCGAATATTACGCTGTTCGGCCCGACCGATCCGGGGTTGATTGGGGGGTATGGACGGAATCAACATGCCTGCCGCCCTGAGGCAGGGAATAGTATGGCTGATATCAGCGCACAACAGATCATGGGGCTGTTAGCACCCGTTCTGTTCAACGAGGATGCACGTTAATATGCCCACGCAAAACATTTTGCTCAGCATTATTATTGCCGCCCACAATAGCGGCAACTACCTGCATGCAACACTGCAAAGCCTGCTTGACGCACTGGGTGAAAGCCTCTCAAGGTGCGTAATTTTGCTATTGCAAATTGCCACCCGCGGGGCGCAGCCAATGCACCGATGGCGAACGTTTTTTACCCCGCAGGCGATCATAGCCCTGTTTTACCGCATTCATCAGCGCCGAGTGTTTATACTGGATGCTCATCGACACCTCCAACAGCGTCGAATGACCCGGCGAATACTGCCAGTTGACGCGCGGCGTAACGGAACAATCCACCTGATAGCCATACTCCAGCAATAATGAGGCATAAAATTCGTTAAACGCCCAACGCCCGGCACGGTGGCTGAGCATTTTGGTCTGGAAAGCATCCTCCAGCAGTTTGGTCATATGATCGACCTTGGCGCGGATCTGCTCGGCAGGATATTCAATCAAATAGGGTTTATGACGCCAGTCATCATCGGTAAGTGGCGTCAGCGGCGGACTGTTCCAGGCGTGCAGATGCATCCCCACCTCACCGGTTCCGCGCGCAATCACATCGCGGGCAAATTCGACGTATTCCGCATCCACCGCCATTTCATAATTGGTGAGATAAACCGGCTTGAAGGCATATTTTTCACACAGCGCCTGAAAGCGCGGCAAAAAACGCGTGTTCTCGGTCGAAATGCGATCGTGGTTTTGCCACAGATTATCGCCTTCGGTATCAATGGTGATAAGAAACGCCGGTTTGGTCATAAATATCGAGCCTGCTCTCAACGGAATACATTATGTTACGCAGCCTGTTTAGCGAGGGCAAACAACTTTGCTGCCTCGTTTGGACAACGTTACGCCACGTTTATCTCCAGAACCGGTTATTTTTTCGTTACTGGCAAGAAAATTGAGCAACAGTAGCCACATGCAATCGGGTCATTTAGAATCAGTGATTGGTTTCTCTGAAAGCGACTCATGATGAACGATGCACCAGCCTTAGCTTTTGCCACGCCAATACAGCGTATTTTGATCGTTAAACTCCGCCATCATGGCGATATGCTGCTCACCACACCGGTCATCAATACCCTGCGGCAAAACTACCCTGATGCACAGATTGACGTCCTTCTATACCAAGAAACGCGGGATATGCTGGTCAGCAACCCGGCGCTGTCGCAGATATTCGTCATCGATCGCCAATGGAAAAAACAGGGAACCAAGGCGCATCTCGGCCACGAACTAAAGCTGATTCGCCAGTTAAAAGCCCAGCGTTACGATCTGGTGGTCAATCTCGCCGATCAATGGCGCAGCGCACTGCTCGCCAAACTGACCGGTGCGCGCATCCGCTTGGGTTTTGACTTCCCTAAACGCCGCGGTTTTTTATGGCACCATTGCCATACCCATCTGGTTTCAGTGGCCGATCATGCCCATCTGCATACCGTTGAGCAAAACCTTTCACTGCTGCAACCGCTCGGTTTGCCTACCGTCAGCCAGCAGGTGACCATGAGTTATAGCCCGCAGGACTGGCAAACCAGCCTTCAGCTTCTGCAACAAAAGGGCATCACCGGTGCATATATCGTGGTACAACCGACCTCACGCTGGTTTTTCAAATGCTGGAGTGAAGAAAAGATGGCTGCTACCATCAGCGCGCTACAGGCAGATGGACACCAGTTGGTGATCACTTCAGGGCCAGACGCTAAAGAGCAACAAATGGTGGCCCGGATTCTAGAGCAATGCCCACCGCATGGCTTGGTTTCTCTGGCCGGGCAGTTGACCCTGCGCCAACTCGCGGCGCTGATCGATCACGCAACATTATTCCTCGGTGTGGATTCCGTACCGATGCATATGGCCGCTGCGCTGCAAACCCCTTGCATTGCGCTGTTTGGGCCATCCAAACTGGTATTCTGGCGCCCCTGGCAAGCGATTGGCCACGTTATTTGGGCCGGAGACTACGGCACGCTACCCGACCCTGATACCATCAATACCGGTACCGATGAGCGTTATCTCGACCTTATTCCTACAGACGCGGTGATTGCAGCCGCGCGGAGCACGCTTGCATGAAAGCATTTCGTTTGGCGATTGTCCGCCAAAAATACCGCCCGGACGGCGGGGCAGAGCGTTTCGTTTCCCGTGCCCTGGAGGCGCTGGAGCAACAAAATCTGGATCTGAACGTCATTACCCGCGAATGGCAGGGTGACGTTCATCCGAATTGGCACATCCACCTGTGTAACCCGATGAAGTTCGGGCGCATCAGCCGCGAACGTGGTTTTGCCGAAGCGGCCAGAGCCTTGTGGCAGAAAGAAAATTTCGATTTAGTGCAAAGCCATGAGCGCATTCCCGGCTGTGATATCTACCGCGCCGGTGATGGTGTCCACCGCCGCTGGTTGCTGCAACGCGCACGACTGCTACCCGAGTGGCGGCGCAAATGGCTGTTCTCCAATCGTTATCATCGCTATGTGATGTGTGCCGAGCGCGCCATGTATGCCGCACCCGAGCTGAAAGCGGTGATTTGCAACGCAGAGATGATCAAGCAAGAGATCATTGCCGATTTCGGCGTGCCTGCCGATAAAGTCACGGTGATCTATAACGCTATCGACAATCAGGCGTTTTTACCGGCCAGCGAACAGCAGCGGCAACAATTGCGCATGCAATACCAAATTCCCCAGCAGGCACATTGTTTGATCTTTGTCGGTTCGGGCTTTGAACGCAAAGGGCTGGCGGCGGCCATCCGTGCAATCGCCTCGACCGAGAGTTACTTACTGGTTGTTGGCAAAGACAAAGCAGAGAAGCGTTACCGCACGCTGGCGCAATCGCTGGGCTGTAGCGATCGGGTGCGCTTTATGGGCGTGCAGAAACAGACGTTGCCGTTCTATCAAGCTGCGGATGCTTTGCTGTTGCCTACGCTGTACGACCCCTTCCCCAACGTGATTCTGGAAGCGATGTCATGCGGATTACCGGTGATCACCAGCACCACCTGCGGTGGTGCTGAATTTATCACGCCGGGGAAAAACGGTTTTGTCACCGATGCGCTGGATGTCAGTGCCCTCACCGACGCCATCCACGCCTTGCCACAGCAGGCGCTGGGTTCAAGCATGGGAGAAGCTGCCAGGTTACGCATCATGCCTGCCACGCCAGCCCATCTCTCGCAGCAACTGATCGATCTTTATAACCGACTGTTGGACTGATTATGCGTATCCTGATGATTATCGATGGTTTACCCGGTGGCGGCGCAGAGAAAGTAGTACTGACACTGAGCCAGGGCATGCAGCAAATGGGGCATGACGTCAGCCTGATTTCACTGCGTGACGTGTGTAATTACCCGATCCCTGACAACATCGATTATCAGGTGGTGGCGGATAACTGCCGCAGACCCTGGCGGAAACTGACAGAACTTACGCGCCGTGCCAACATGCTGGACCAGGCGATCGCCGCCAACGAGCAGCAGAACGGCCGTTACGATCTGGTGTTCTCAAACCTGCATAAAACCGACCGTATTGTCAGCCACAGCAAAGTGCTTTCTTCCGAACGGCTGTGGTTCTGTATTCACGGTATTCTATCGACGTCCTACCTGGGTCACCGTACCGGTCTTGATCGCTGGCTAAAGCGGCGCAAAGTTGCTCGTGTTTATCAGGAGCAAAATATCGTTGCCGTCTCGCAAGCAGTGGGGAGTGACCTGCGGCAAAACCTGTCGATTCAGCCCAAGCAGTTGGCCGTGATTAACAATCCGTTCGATATTGATACGATCGCACAACAGGCGGCGGAACCCTGCGAACTGGCGGGCCAAGATTATCTGATCCACGTAGGCCGTTTTCATCCGCATAAACGTCACGATCGCCTGCTGAAAGCCTATGCGCTTTCCGGCATCCAAGCTCCGCTGGCTTTGGTTGGGACGGGCGATGAACAGCATATTAATGTCATCAGGAAATTGGCCACTGAATTGAATATTGCCGAGCGTGTGCTGTTTCTCGGCTTTCAGGCTAACCCTTATCCCTTGATCAAACACGCAACGATGCTGGTACTCAGTTCAGATAGCGAGGGCTTCGGTAACGTACTGGTTGAAGCATTGCTGTGCGATACCCCGGTGGTGAGTACTCGCTGCCCTGGTGGGCCTGAGGAAATTCTGGAAAACGCGGGAATGAGTCATGCCCTGGCGGAATTAAATGAAAAATCACTGGCGGAGAAAATGGCAGAGATTTATGCTCGGCCACCAGAAATTAATCGCCAGCAGTTGTTAAGCTACGGCTTACAACCTATTTGCCAACAGTATTTGGCATTAAAGAAATAACTAAAATGGCAGGGCATCCCCTGCCATCAGAGATTATTTCATTGCTTCAATACTACGCCACACTTCTTCGACAGGAATATCACTACAATCACCGGATTCCGCCTGTAATATCTGGTATTTCCCTGACCACGGGTGCCACTCTTCCTGGCTAGTCTCACCAAAAAATACCACTTGGTTTTTATTCAGCGCCGCAGCCAAATGCATCTGACCACCATCGCTGCATAACACCAGATCGCAGAGTTCGAACGCGGCTAACAGCTCACGTACCGAGGCCGTGGGATAGAGTGCAACACGCCCATTCTGGCACTGCTCCAACAGTTGTTCAGCGCGCCGCTGATCGCCGATATCATCTGGGGCCAAGGTTCCCTGCGGCGACCAAAAAATCAGCACCGCGGTTTGCGGATCAGCGGTCAAACGGCGGATGATCTCGGCATAACGCTCCAAAGGCCATGTGCTCTTTTCTCTTCGGTTACTGAAATGCACCGCACAGATATGCGAACTCTCCGGCAGCAGGGTCTTTAAACGTTGGGCAGCGGCCTGGCGTTCATCCTCACTGAGATAAACACGCACGGGTGGAATAGGGATGGTTTTATCGGTGATGGCAGAAAGATAACTGAAGGCATATTCAACCTGATGCTTGCCATGAAAATCTTTCTTACGAAAAGCATGAGTGATTTCAGGTTTACCTAAATCAGCACCAATAATGTGTTTCACTCCAGCCATCTTTGCCAGCCGCAGGCTATATTTACAAGGAACAGGGTTAGCCAGGATCGCCGCATCAAACTTTATTTTACGCAGCTGCAAAAATACCATTAAGCGCTCAAAATAGACGCCCAGCGTAGTTTCACTCTTTGCCTTGTGTTTTGCTTTTTTATAAACAAACACTTTTTCGATGTTTGGGTTATTTTTGACCACATCTTGGCAAGCTTTGTTGATCAACAAATAAATTTTGGCTTCGGGATAAGCAATTTTAACCGCTTCAATCAATGGGGTGGTACAAACAAGATCGCCAATGTTGTCGCGGCGAATAATTAAAATATTCTTCATTCCAAGCCTTTCGGCGAAACTCTCGCCTGTTGTTCCAACCTTAGCCCCAGGTTACCAAATTAGCGCCTTTCCCTTGCGGTTATGATACTATTCTGGATAACCCATATAAATGAAATTGATAGAATGCTGCTCCGTTTATATCAGGTACTACTCTACCTTATCCAACCCCTGATCTGGCTTCGCTTACTGTTGCGCAGCCGTAAAGCACCAGCCTACCGTAAACGCTGGGCAGAACGCTATGGCTTCTGCGCCGGTAAAGTGGTGCCGGGCGGTATTATGCTGCATTCCGTTTCTGTCGGCGAAACGCTGGCCGCTATTCCGCTCGTGCGCGCACTACGCCACCGCTACCCTTATTTACCGATTACTGTGACCACAATGACGCCGACGGGTTCCGAGCGTGTGCAATCTGCTTTCGGTAACGACGTGCATCATGTTTATCTGCCTTATGATCTGCCCGGTTCTATGCGCCGTTTTCTCGACCAGGTGAATCCGAAGCTGGTGATCATTATGGAAACCGAACTCTGGCCAAATCTGATTAATGCGCTGCATCAACGCCAAATTCCGCTGGTGATTGCCAATGCCCGTCTTTCTGTCCGTTCAGCCGCTGGTTATAAGAAAATCAGCGGATTCATTCGCGATATCCTGCGCCGCATTACGCTGATCGCGGCACAGAATGAAGAAGACGGGGAACGCTTTATCGAACTGGGCCTGAAACGTTCACAGCTTACCGTGACCGGCAGCCTGAAATTCGATATTTCCGTTACGCCAGAATTGGCGGTACGCGCGGTAACGCTGCGCCGTCAATGGGCACCACGCCGCCCGGTGTGGATCGCCACCAGTACCCACGAAGGTGAAGAGGCCATTCTGCTGGAAGCGCATCGCAAACTGCTGGAAAAGCACCCTGACCTGCTGCTGATTCTGGTGCCACGCCATCCGGAACGCTTCCTCACCGCCAAAGAATTGACACAGAAATCAGGCTTCAGTTACACCACCCGCAGTAGCGGCGAAATTCCCTCCAGCAGTACGCAGGTGGTGATCGGCGATACCATGGGGGAATTGATGTTGCTGTACGGTATTGCCGATCTGGCCTTTGTCGGCGGCAGCCTGGTGGCGCGCGGTGGGCATAATCCGCTGGAAGCGGCAGCGCATGCTATCCCGGTGCTGATGGGCCCGCATATCTTCAACTTCAAAGATATCTGTGCCAAGCTCTCGCAGGCTGGCGGGCTGATTGCCGTCACCGATGTGGATTCTCTGGTGAAGGAAGTCACAACGCTGCTAACGGACGAAGACTATCGCCGTTACCACGGTCGCCATGCGGTTGAAGTGCTATATCAGAATCAGGGAGCGCTGCAGCGTCTGTTGCAATTGCTGGAGCCCTACTTGCCGCCGCGGAGCCACTAGATGAGCGATCGTAAAAGCCTGTCGGTGGTGATGATCGCTAAAAATGAAGCCGGTCTGCTACCTGAATGCCTGCAATCGGTGGCCTGGGCGGATGAAATCATCATGCTTGATTCCGGCAGCCAAGACGGTTCCGTCGCCCTAGCCGAGAGCCTGGGCGCCAAAGTTTTTACCCATACCGACTGGCAGGGCTTCGGCAAACAGCGGCAGAAAGCGCAAAGCCATGCCACTAAAGATTATGTTCTGATGATCGATGCCGATGAACGCGTGACGCCGGAGTTACGCCAATCAATCGAACAGGCGCTGGCAGCCGCAGACGACAGCGTGGTTTATAGCCTTGGTCGCCGCAACCTGTTTCTGGGCCGCTTTATGCGCCACAGCGGCTGGTATCCGGATCGGGTCAGCCGTCTTTATGCTAATCAGCGCTACCGTTACAATGACGACCTGGTGCATGAATCCCTCAATACCAACGGCGCAAAAGTGATGCCGCTAAAGGGCGATCTGCTGCATCTGACCTGCCGCGATTTTTTTGCTTTCCAGCGCAAGCAGCTACATTATGCCGAGCAATGGGCCGTTCAACGCCATCAGGCCGGTAAACGCTGCGGTTTTCTGTCTATTTTCACTCACACGATGGGCGCTTTCTGCAAAACCTGGCTGCTACGCGCCGGTTTCCTTGATGGTAAACAGGGCTTGCTGTTAGCCGTGGTTAACGCGCAATATACCTTCAATAAATATGCCGCATTGTGGGCATTGCGACGCAACTATTCAGAGAAGTGAATCATGACCACTAAAGCCATCTACCCAGGAACGTTCGATCCGATGACCAACGGCCATCTGGATTTAGTGACCCGCGCCTCATTGATGTTTGATCATGTGATTCTGGCCATTGCCGCCAGCTCAAGCAAAAAGCCCCTGTTTACGCTAGAAGAACGCGTGGCACTGGCTACGCAGGTAACCTCGCATCTGGATAATGTGGAAGTGCTCGGTTTCAGCGAGTTGATGGCACACTTTGCCGCTCACCAAAATGCCAATATTCTGGTTCGTGGGCTGCGAGCGGTGTCTGATTTCGAATATGAATTGCAGTTGGCGAATATGAACCGCCATCTGATGCCAACGCTTGAAAGCGTGTTCCTGATGCCGTCCGAAGAGTGGTCGTTTATCTCTTCTACCCTGGTGAAGGAAGTGGCACGCCATGGCGGCGACATCGCACCGTTCCTACCGGATGTCGTCACCAAGGCATTGATGGAAAAGCTCGCCGCAGAGTAAATCAGTGCTGGCAGCAGCGGCAGAAAAAGGTGCTGCGCTGCCCGTGCTTGGCGCTTTCAATCGGGGTTCCGCATACGCGGCAAGGCTCGCCTGCCCGGCCATAAACCTGCAGTTCCTGCGCAAAATAGCCTGGTTTACCGTCTGATTGCAGAAAATCACGCAGCGTAGTGCCTCCCTGTTCAATCGAACGCAACAAGACAGCCTTGATGGTGGCCACCAGCAAATCCGCCTCCGCATGACTCAGTGAACTTGCCTGACGATCGGGCAGGATCCCGGCGGTAAACAGCGATTCGCTGGCATAGATATTCCCTACGCCCACCACTAACTTGTTGTCCATCAGCCAGGGTTTTATCAGCGTGCGTTTATTACGCGATTTTTCATACAGATAGTTGCCATCAAACGCCTCGCTCAGCGGTTCTGGGCCGAGATGAGCCAGCACGTTGCTCGTTGCCAGATCTTCGCACCATAGCCAGGCACCGAAACGGCGAGGATCGGTATAGCGCAGGATCATGCCGTTGCTCATCACCAGATCGACGTGGTCATGCTTGCCAGCTTCGGTTTCTTCCGCCAGCATGCGCAAGCTGCCAGACATCCCCAAGTGGACGATAATCCAGCCGTAATCCAGCTCGATCAGCAGATACTTGGCACGCCGTTGCACGCTGCGCACCGGCCGATCGCTCAGCGTCAGGATCTGCTCGGAGACGGGCCAGCGCAGGCGGGCATTACGCACTACTGCATACTGGATGTTATGGCCGACAAGATAAGGTTCAATGCCGCGGCGGCTGGTTTCGACCTCTGGTAATTCAGGCATGCTGCGCTCCCTTTCGTACACCTCATATAACAAAAAACCCGGCCTTAGCCGGGTTTTTATTAATCCACTAAAATTACTTAATTTTAGCTTCTTTGTAGATCACGTGTTGACGGACAACTGGATCGAATTTCTTCAGTTCCAATTTTTCCGGCTTAGTACGCTTGTTCTTCGTGGTGGTATAGAAGTGACCAGTACCAGCAGAAGAAACCAGCTTGATCTTCTCGCGAACACCTTTAGCCATGATTCAGTTCCTTAATACTTCTCACCACGGGCACGCAGATCGGCCAAGACCGTCTCAATACCCTTCTTATCAATAACACGCATACCTTTAGCAGATACACGCAGAGTTACAAAGCGCTTCTCAGCCTCAACCCAAAAACGGTGTGAGTGCAGGTTCGGCAGAAAACGGCGTTTGGTCGCGTTCATTGCGTGGGAACGGTTGTTACCGCTCACCGGGCGCTTGCCAGTAACTTGGCAGACTCGGGACATGTCTATTCTCCAAAAATCAAATCAGCTCGAGCTTCGTATAGGGTATGGCCGCCTCGTCAGGCTTTTAGAGCCCATCTCAGCAAACTTCACACTGAGGAGACTCTCGTCATCAGGTCAGAAACTACACATCAGGTTAGAAACCTGCTGAGATAGGCTCTTAACGCCAAACCCAAGATTCTCAAAGGTGGCGTAGTATACGCTCTGAAGCGTAAGTGCTCAAGTCCCGAACAGCTAAAGATCCCTCAAGGATCGCGAAAAAATGGCTTAAAGCCATCCGCGCTCGGCAAAAGAAACGCATTCACCCCGGCCTATAACCAAATGATCGAGCACTCGGATCTCCAATAACCGGCAGGCATTGACCACTTGCTCGGTTATCAAACGGTCGGCGTGGCTGGGTTCAGCCTTACCCGAAGGGTGATTATGCGCCAGAATGATGGCGGCTGCATTAGCCTTCAACGCTTCACGCACAATTTCTCTTGGGTGTACGACGACGCTGCTGATGGTACCAGCAAACATCTCCTGATGGCGAATAACCCGGTGCTGATTGTCCAAAAACAATACTAAAAACACCTCGCGCTCATGGTGAACCAGCAAACTGTGCAGATAATGCTGGGTTACTTTCGGATTCAGCAATGCGTTTTCCAACAAATGCGGGCCAGAAAACAGCCGCAAAGCCAATTCCGAAATGGCCTGCAACTGGGCATAGGTGGCATTACCCAACCCTTTCTGACTGGAGAATTGCGCATAATCTGCCGAAATCAAATGGTACAGCGAACCAAAATGAGCCAGTAACTGTTCTGCCCGCTGCAAAACGTGAATACCGGGCAAACCGGTACGCAGGAAGATCGCCAGCAGTTCCACGTCTGACAGCGCCGCCGCACCGTCGCGCATCAATTTCTCTCTCGGGGCCAACTCTCCCGGCCATAACGACATATCCTGGCTGCTCATCACTACCTCCCTGCAATTAGCCGAGCATGCCATGAGGCATTCTAGATCGCGACAGGTGATTGATAACATTGCGAAGTATTACGCAAACCAGAATGTAACTGGCTGCATACACAGCAGAATCGCTCACCTCGTCAACGGTTATGCTAAAATGCTGCATCTTTCGGTTTTCAATCGGACAATCATGATGACGGGACTTTCCGGCAAACATATTGTGCTTGGCATCAGCGGCGGCATTGCTGCCTATAAATGCCCTGAGCTGGTACGCCGCCTGCGCGACAGGGGCGCCGAGGTACGGGTCGTCATGACCTCTGCAGCAAAAGCCTTTGTCACCCCGCTCACATTGCAGGCTGTTTCCGGCTATCCAGTTTCTGACGATCTGCTGGATCCCGCAGCAGAAGCCGCCATGGGCCATATTGAATTAGGCAAATGGGCCGATCTGGTGATTCTGGCACCGGCCACAGCCGATCTGCTGGCACGCGTTGCCGCCGGTATGGCTAACGATCTGCTGACCACGGTCTGCCTGGCAACTGCTGCACCGATCGCCGCAGCGCCGGCCATGAACCAGCAGATGTACCGTGCCGCAGCTACGCAGGCCAATCTGCACACCTTGCAAGCGCGTGGTATGTTGCTGTGGGGGCCAGACAGCGGCAGCCAGGCCTGCGGTGACGTCGGGCCTGGCCGTATGCTGGATCCGCTGGACGTCGTCGAGCTGGCTAACGGCTATTTCTCCGCGTCACAGGATCTGCAACATTTAAAGCTTATGATCACCGCAGGCCCCACGCGTGAAGCGCTGGATCCCGTGCGTTTTATCAGCAATCACAGCTCCGGCAAGATGGGTTTTGCCATCGCACATGCGGCGGCGGCTCGCGGTGCACAGGTAACGTTGGTTGCCGGGCCGGTTAGCCTATCGACGCCGCCCAAGGTGACGCGTATAGATGTCATCAGTGCTCTGGAGATGGAACAGGCGGTACAGCAGCATGCCGCGCAGCAGAACATTTTTATCGCCTGTGCCGCCGTGGCGGATTACCGCGCAGAACAGATTGCCGATGAAAAAATCAAAAAACAGGGTGATGAAATCACTCTCAAGATGATAAAAAACCCCGATATCGTCGCAGGTGTGGCCGCGATGAACAAAAATCGTCCGTTTGTTGTCGGGTTTGCGGCCGAAACCCAGAATGTGGAAGAATACGCGCGACAAAAACTGGCGCGGAAGAAACTGGATTTAATCTGCGCTAACGATGTTTCGCTCGCAGAGCACGGTTTCAACAGTGATACCAATGCCCTGCATCTTTTTTGGCAGGATGGAGAAAAGCGCCTTCCGCACAGCGACAAGGTACTCCTTGGCCAACGTTTACTAGACGAGATAGTCAGCCGTTATGATGAAAAAAATCGACGTTAAGATCCTCGACCCGCGTATAGGTCAGGATTTCCCTTTACCAACCTACGCCACCCCTGGCTCTGCCGGCCTGGATCTGCGGGCCTGCCTGGATAGCGCGGTTGAACTGGCTCCGGGTGAAACTACCTTGCTACCTACCGGCCTGGCCATTCATATTGCTGATACCGATCTGGCGGCGGTGATCCTGCCACGTTCCGGGTTGGGGCATAAACACGGCATAGTGCTGGGTAACCTGGTAGGGCTGATCGATTCCGATTATCAAGGCCAGTTGATGGTGTCCGTGTGGAACCGTGGCCAAAAAACCTTCACCATTGAACCGGGTGAACGCATCGCACAGATGGTGTTTGTGCCGGTCGTGCAGGCCGAATTCAATCTGGTGACCGAATTCGACAGCAGCGAACGCGGTGCCGGTGGTTTTGGCCACTCTGGCCGCCACTAAGTTCAGCCCGTGATGTGATAGCCGAAGCCGACATGCCGCGTCAGAGAGAAGGACATCTTTATGGCAAGGTTTGTTCGGCAATGAAAATACCGCGCACCCGATCGCGTAGAGAATAATGGTTGAACAGACCATTGGCCCAAACACCATAAAAAACGATGACATAAGCCGCCTGGAGTTTGCTCTGCCGCGGTCAGTGTTTGGGTTCTTGAGAATCTATACCCAATGGATTGCAAAACACAGGGGTATAACCGTTTTAGCAAAGGTCTAATCAAACATGGCAGAGAAAGAAAATACGAAAAGGAATCGGCGCGAGGAAATACTGCAGGCGTTAGCCCAGATGCTGGAATCCAGCGACGGCAGCCAGCGTATTACCACAGCAAAGCTTGCCGCAAACGTTGGTGTCTCTGAGGCTGCCCTTTACCGGCATTTTCCCAGCAAGACACGGATGTTTGACAGCCTGATAGAGTTCATTGAAGACAGCCTGATATCACGCATCAACCTGATCTTGCAGGATGAGAAAGAGACGTTCAACCGCCTGCGCCTGATTCTGTTGCTGATATTGGGATTTGCAGAGCGCAATCCAGGGCTGACACGTATCATGACCGGGCACGCACTGATGTTTGAACAGGATCGTCTACAGGGCAGAATCAACCAGTTGTTTGAACGTATCGAGGCACAGCTGCGCCAGGTACTGAAAGAACGGAAACTGCGCGAAGGCAAAGGTTTTGTCATGGACGAAACACTGCTGGCCAGCCAATTGCTGGCCTTCTGCGAAGGTATGCTGTCGCGCTATATCCGCTCCGAATTCCGCTACCGCCCGACGCAGGATTTCGATGCACGCTGGCCACTATTGGCGTCACAACTGCAATAATCGCTACTCTTGCAGCGTGAAAGATAATGATAACGCCGGGTTTATGCCCGGCGTTATCATGTTAAACACCGTATTGTTCGCGATACGCCCGCACTGCCGCCAGATGGCTCGCCATTTCTGGTTTCTCTTCCAGATACGCAATCAAATCTTTCAGGGTAATAATGGAGATCACTTTGCAGTGATAATCACGCTCAACTTCCTGAATCGCAGACACATCGGCACGGCCACGCTCCTGACGATCGAGAGAAATCAGCACCCCCGCCAGAGTGGCGTTATTGGCACTGATGACCTCCATTGATTCACGGATTGCCGTGCCCGCCGTGATCACATCATCCACCAACATCACACGCCCCTGTAATGGGCTGCCCACCAGCAGGCCACCTTCGCCATGATCTTTGGCTTCCTTACGGTTGAAGCAATACGGCACATCACGCTCATGATGTTCCGCCAACGCCACCGCCGTGGTGGTGGCAATCGGGATCCCTTTATAGGCCGGGCCGAACAGCAGATCAAAATCAATGCCGGAATCAACCAATGCTTCTGCATAGAAACGCCCTAACAGCGCAAGATCACGCCCGGTGTTAAACAAGCCGGCATTGAAGAAATATGGGCTGACACGGCCGGATTTCAGGGTGAATTCACCGAACTTCAATACCTGTTTGTTAAGCGCAAACTCGATAAACTGGCGCTGATAGGCTTTCATTACTGCATCTCCTCGTCTGGTTCTGTTACGTCTGTTCTGCTGCCGCCCGATCACCGGGCGTAAAAAAGGCGACTTCTCCGTCGCCTTCAAAAATCAATCTGCCAGCGCCGCTTTCTGCGCTTGGAAAATGGTTTCGATGCCCCCTCGGGCCAGTGCCAGCAAGGCCAGCAGCTCATCATGGCTGAACGGTTCGCCCTCAGCAGTGCCTTGCACCTCGATCATGCGGCCATCCTCCATCATCACTACGTTCATATCAGTTTCTGCGGCGGAATCTTCAACGTATTCCAGATCGCACAACGTTTCGCCGTTAACGATGCCCACCGAAACCGCAGCCACCAACCCTTTCATCGGATTAGCCTTCAGTTTGCCAGCGGCCACCAGCGCGTTAAGCGCATCGGCCAATGCCACACAGGCCCCAGAAATAGACGCGGTACGAGTGCCGCCGTCAGCCTGCAACACGTCGCAGTCCAAGGTAATAGTGAACTCGCCGAGTTTTTTCAGATCTACCGCTGCCCGCAGCGAACGGGCGATCAGGCGCTGGATTTCCAGCGTGCGGCCACCCTGTTTGCCTTTGGCGGCTTCGCGGGCATTACGGCTGTGGGTAGAACGCGGCAGCATACCGTATTCTGCGGTGATCCAACCCTGACCCTGGCCTTTCAGGAAGCGCGGAACACCTTCTTCAACGGTGGCGGTGCACAAAACTTTGGTATCGCCAAACTCAACCAGCACTGAACCTTCAGCGTGTTTCGTATAGTGACGGGTCAATGTCAGGGGGCGAACTTGTTGTGGTGCTCTGCCTGCAGGACGCATGGGCTCTCTCCGGCTTCTAATCAACGTTTGGCTGCGCATTATACGGGCTTCGTGACGTTATGCCTATCTTGGCCGCAGGTGCAACGCTATAATCGTTTCATCTTTTCCTATTACGGGTACGCATCAATGATCCGCAGCATGACCGCCTACGCCCGGCGTGAAATCAAGGGTGAATGGGGCAGCGCAGCTTGGGAGCTGCGTTCCGTTAACCAACGCTACTTAGAAACCTACATCCGCCTGCCAGAGCAGTTCCGCAGCCTTGAGCCGGTGATCCGTGAGCGTATCCGTGGCCGCCTGACGCGCGGCAAAGTGGAATGTAACCTGCGTTTCGAACTCGATCCTAGCGCGCAAAGTTCGCTGATTTTGAATGAAAAACTGGCTAAACAGCTGGTCGAAGCCGCTAACTGGGTCAAAATGCAAAGCGACGAAGGGGAAATCAACCCTATCGACGTACTGCGCTGGCCGGGCGTTATGTCCGCTCAGGAACAGGATCTGGATACCATCAGTGCGCAATTGATGCAGGCGCTGGAAGGCGCGCTGGATGACTTTATTACCGCGCGCGAAAGCGAAGGTACTGCGCTGAAAGCCATGATCGAACAACGCCTTGACGGCGTGAGCGCCGAAGTGCTCAAAGTGCGTGCACAGATGCCAAATGTCCTGCAATGGCAGCGTGAGCGCCTGGTCAGCAAGCTGGAAGAAGCACAGGTTCAGTTAGAAAATACTCGCCTGGAGCAGGAACTGGTGCTGATGGCACAGCGTATCGACGTGGCAGAAGAGCTGGATCGCCTGGAAGCGCACGTGAAAGAAACCCACAACATCCTGAAAAAGAAAGAAGCCGTTGGCCGCCGCCTCGACTTTATGATGCAGGAGTTCAATCGCGAATCGAACACGCTGGCCTCAAAATCCATTAATGCCGATGTCACCACTTCTGCTATTGAGTTGAAGGTGTTGATCGAGCAGATGCGTGAGCAAATTCAGAACATTGAATAAACATTCAATAAGCTGAAAAAAGCCAGACAGCCCGTATAACAGCGGGCTTTTTTGTCATGAGCTAGCATAAGGAATCAATAAAGCACAGAGACCACTTATACCAAAATGTGTACCAACTACGCCACTAAATCAATATTGAATTAGACGTTTTCAAGCAACTCCACTCTTTAATTTCAACGCAACAAGATCACATTAAATAACATTACCCTCATCTTAACAGGCCAAGTAGTAATAAAAGACTTCTCTGTTAAAACTTATCGCAAGCAATATTACATATTTAATACCCAATCAAAGCAGCCTTATATAACAAGCTGAGCCCTTACCCAAATACCCTTGATCTTATGACATGACCTGCGCACGTAAATACGCCAATGCCCTCTGGCTGTAGCTCTCGTCTTGAGCCAGTTTTGGGATCAGACCCTGAGCTTCCAGAACCGTACCAATATGGTGCAATTCTTGATGCTGTGGGAGCACATCGGCAAAAGCATTGAGTAGGATAATCGATGGCATGATCTTGTCTGCGCAAGTGCCAACCGCACCAGGTTCGTCCCCTCTGGCTGGGCAAGGAAGATTATCCGCATTACGACACTGACATGCCTGTAACAAAGTAATTGCCTGTTGAATCTCATGACTCCATGGCATAACAACATTCCCCTAGATTTATCTCTATGCCAACAGATGAAAAATAAACGATCGTTAGCACGCGTTAATTATTCACAGCAGAAGAACAACTTGTAAACCAAGCTGGCTTCGTATGACAAGATAAATTTTTCCGAGAATTGCACATTGATGTAGGTCACATTGTATAAAGATAGCTAAGGCTTTTCTATTCTTAGCCTTGGGCGTTCACTGAGTGATTTAAGTCTAAGTACATACCAAGCCTCTATTTATTACTCAATTGCTCAACCAGCGTCTGGCTCTGCTGAATAAAATGGCGGCTCTCTTCACTGTTCTGCTGCATGAGGCTGACAAACAGCAAATCAATGATGGTGTTTTGCGCCGTCCTGGCAGCAATCGAGGAGCTGCGCCAGCGTGTCTCATCGGCGATGGTATCCAACGTGTAGTCCGCGAGCTCTCTCAGAGGATTATGCTGTAAGGAAGTGATAGCAATCAGCGTGGCCCCCCTTTTCTTGGCGACATCTGCCGCAATCAGTATCTCCCGGCGTTTGCCGGAAAATGAAATAATAATCTGCACATCGGCTGGGCTCAGGGATTGGGCAACCGTGATTTGGACGTGGCTGTCCAACTCATTCATCACCGAATAGCCAATCTTCATCAGCTTATAGGCGAGATCTTTGGCAATTAACGACGAACCACCCACACCGATAATCTGAACACGCTTGGCCGCCTGAATATGTGACACCACCTGCTGTAGCTGAGCAAAATCGAGGCTGTCGGTGGTATCACGCAACGCCTGCTGTTTCTCCAGAAATAACTTCTCGGCGATATCCGGCAGGCTGTCATTGCTGTTGATACCATTATGAATGTGTGAAATCTGCAGCTTCTGCTCTGAGGCCTGCTGCCCCCACTCTTCAATTAGCGCTATTTTGAGGTGGGTAAAGCCTTTCATTCCCAGCTTCTGAGCAAATTTAATAATACTGGATTGGCTAACCCCCAGAATCATCGCCAAGCTCTGTGAGGAGAGCTGTTTTAGCTTATCGGGGTTTTCCAGCACATAATCAGCGATCTTACGCTCGCCGGGGGTGAATAACTCTTTGTTATGAATTATCTTTTGCGTGTATCTCATCGCGGTGGTGACTCACATTATCAACAAAAAAGCAGGCTCTACCGGGCTATCTTACGCTGCCAGTACTTAAAAACAACCAGGGGTATAGACAGGGGGCCATGGCAAGTTGATAACGGTCACATAATCACCATAAAAATAAAATATCTATTGATTTGATTATCACTGGAATTAATTATTCCAACATTATTCGGATATGTTTTGAGACAGTAATGAAAATTGATTTATCTACCCTGGTTACCGAGAGTCGGAATCAGGCCAGTGAAAATATTGATACTTTACCGACGTTGGAGATGCTTAAGGTTATCAATGCCGAAGATCAAAAGGTTACTTTGGCGGTAGAGCAGGTGTTACCACAGGTAGCGCTGGCGGTGGATGCCATTAGCGCGGCCTTTACCCACGGCGGGCGCTTGATTTACTGCGGTGCGGGGACTTCCGGGCGCTTGGGCATTCTAGATGCCAGCGAATGTCCACCAACCTATGGCACACCACGTGAACAAGTGATCGGCCTGATTGCTGGGGGACATCCCGCTATTTTACAGGCGGTAGAAAACGCCGAAGACAATGAAGCCCAAGGGGAACAGGATCTTCGTGACCTGAATTTTAATGCCAGCGATGTGCTAGTTGGCATCGCGGCAAGCGGGCGCACACCTTACGTCATGGGTGCCATGCGTTACGCCCGCACTCAAGGGGCAACGTTGGTGGCTCTGACCTGCAACCAGAACAGTGAAATGAGCCAGTTGGCCGATATTGCTATCGAAACGATAGTGGGGAGCGAAGTAGTCACCGGTTCATCACGCATGAAGGCGGCAACGGCACAAAAATTGGTGCTTAATATGCTAAGTACCGGCGCGATGATCCGCATCGGTAAAGTCTATGGCACCTGATGGTGGACGTTGAGGCCACCAACGCCAAGCTGGTACAACGGCAAGTAAACATCGTCATGCAGGCAACAGCGTGCAGCCACCAGCGTGCCTCCGAAGCCTTGGACGCATGCGGGCGCCACTGTAAAACAGCGATCGTCATGATACTGGCCAACCTTTCGGCCACCGAAGCCAGTACGATTTTAAAACACAATAACGGTTTTATCCGCGCAGTCTTATCAGGAACAGGACGTCAATCCGATGGCGAAAATCAATGAAGCAATGATCGAACAAATTTTGGGTCATGTTGGCGGTAGCAATAACATTGCTATTTGCGGTAACTGCATGACACGGCTGCGCCTAACCCTGAGAGACAGAGAGCGGGTAGACCGTGATGCGTTGAAAAAAATGGCTGGCGTGATGGGGGTGATTGAAGGTGACGATCAGTTGCAAATCGTCCTGGGCCCCGGCAAGGCACAAACCGCCGCTGAAATGATGAATACCTTGCTGAGCCGTACTGAGCAGAACACCGCTGACGTACCCAAAGATCTTAACGCAATCGCTTCGGAGAATAAAAAGCAGCTCAAATCCAAGCAGAGCAGCGCTATCCATCAATTTTTCAGCAAGTTTGCTACCATCTTTACCCCGCTGATCCCCGGTTTTATTGCCGCAGGGCTGCTGCTGGGGATTGCGACTCTGCTCGAACAAAGTATGGTTCTCGGCGTTGAGTCTCCCAACCCCTGGCTAATCAGCGCCATTGGCTATATGAAAGTATTCAGTAAAGGCCTGTTTGCCTTCTTGAGTATTCTGATCGGCCATAATGCACAAAAAGCCTTTGGCGGTACGGGAGTGAATGGAGCCATCATTGCTTCGCTGTTTGTACTGGGCTACGTACCCGATGCCAAAGTGGGTTACTACTCCGGCATCGACAACTTCTTTGGCCTGCCTATCGATCCTAGAGGCAGCATTATCGGCGTGCTGATTGCCACGATCATGGGAGCCTGGGTCGAACGGACGGTACGGAAATTTATTCCCGATAATCTGGATATGATACTGACCTCAGTCATCACTCTGCTGATTATGGGCGCGGTGACTTTCGTGGTCATCATGCCGGTCGGAGGGGAACTGTTTAAAGGGATGTCGTGGCTGTTCTTACACCTGAATGGCAACCCGTTTGGCAGCGCCGTTCTGGCAGGTCTGTTCCTGCTGGCGGTTATGTTCGGTATTCATCAGGGGTTTGTTCCAGTCTATTTCGCTTTGATGGACGCGCAGGGTTTCAACTCGCTATTTCCGATCCTGGCCATGGCTGGCGGCGGGCAAGTGGGTGCTTCAATGGCGCTGTTCGCCAGAGCAAAAGCAGGCTCGGTGCTGCGTACCCAGATCAAGGGTGCCATCATTCCAGGTATTCTTGGTATTGGTGAACCGCTGATTTATGGCGTGACGTTGCCTAGAGTGAAACCTTTTATCACCGCCTGTCTCGGGGGTGCCGTTGGTGGGTTCTTCATCGGGATGATTGCGTACCTGGGATTACCGGTTGGTCTCAACACCGTCTTTGGCCCGTCAGGCATTGTATCTATTCCGCTGATGACGTCTGCACAGGGCATTTATGCCGGGATCATGGTCTACGTTGCCGGGCTACTGGTGTCTTATACAGCAGGTTTTATTATTACCTGGTTCTTCGGCAGCAAGAATGTTGATTTGAGTTAACGACCCGATAACCGGGGGCGGACTAACCCCCCGGTTATCCTCATGCTGACGAGCGGCTGCAAATTAGGTATAAGTAACTTTTTTCTAGCCTGCATGCTGTTCGGACTGTCTATGTCGCAAATTCTGCACTTTACTTTGGCGTTGGCCGTTATCATCGCCCTCGCGTTATTGGTCAGCAATGATCGTAAGAAAATCCGCCCACGCTATATTATCCAGCTTCTGGTGATTGAGGCGATTCTGGCCTATTTCTTCCTGCATTCGGAAAGCGGCCTGGGTGTGATTAAGCACGTGGCTAGTTTCTTTGAAACCCTGTTAACCTTTGCTGCACAGGGCTCTGACTTCGTTTTCGGTGGCATGAGCAAAGAGGGGTTATCGTTTATCTTCCTCGGCGTTTTGTGCCCGATTATCTTTATCTCTGCGTTGATCGGTATTTTGCAGCATTTCCGTATCTTACCGCTGATTATCCGCGCGGTAGGTACGCTGCTCTCCAAAGTGAACGGCATGGGTAAGTTGGAGTCTTTCAACGCCGTCAGCACTTTGGTACTTGGCCAATCTGAAAACTTTATTGCTTACAAAGGCATTATTGCGGATATCTCCCCGCGCCGGATGTACACCATGGCCGCCACTGCCATGTCGACGGTATCAATGTCGATCGTCGGCGCTTATATGGTGATGATCGACGCCCGATACGTGGTAGCGGCGTTAATCCTCAACATGTTCAGCACCTTTATCATTCTTTCTATTATCAATCCCTATCAGGTCGAAGATGAGCCGGAATTGAAGCTGAACAAACTGCATGAAGACCAGAGCTTCTTTGAAATGCTGGGGGAGTACATTCTGGCGGGTTTCAAAATCGCCATGATTATTGCCGCTATGCTGATTGGGTTTATTGCGCTCATCGCAGCGGTGAACGCCATCTTTGCGGCGATTTTCGGCATCAGCTTCCAGCAAATCCTGGGTTACGTGTTCTATCCGCTGGCCTGGCTGATCGGCATCCCGGCAAGCGATGCGCTGCGGGCTGGCAGTATTATGGCTACCAAGCTGGTCGCCAATGAGTTTGTCGCGATGATTGAACTGAAAAAAATCGCCGCAGAGCTGTCCCCGCGTGGATTGGGTATTCTCTCGGTCTTCCTGGTGTCCTTCGCAAACTTTGCTTCCATCGGCATTGTTGCTGGCGCCATCAAGGGCCTGAATGAGCAACAGGGCAACGTCGTTTCACGTTTCGGCCTGAAACTGGTTTATGGTTCAACGCTGGTCAGCCTGCTTTCAGCGGCGGTCGCCGGGCTGGTGCTCTAAACGGGGTTCCCGGCTTGTCGCTTGCACAGCAAGCCGGGAACGTATCAAAACCCCACGCACACCGGCGTATCAACCCGCATCACGGAATCCTGAATAAACTGCTGTTTATAATGGCTACGCAGCGCTTCTATCTTCTGCTCACTTTCCGCACCCGATGTATGAATCAACATCAGAGCTTTGCTGTTTTCTCGCGCCAGCTTGCCATCATTACCCAACCATTGCCCTTTGGCATCAAATACCGATAGCCCTTCCTTAAAACGTGGAGTCACTTGTTGATCAACAAAAGACTGCCACTCCGCTGCGGTAATCGCAGGTCCTACCGGGCGGTTCAAGCCAAAATAGAGCGTGGTCTGCGTCAGCGGATCGCCAACACTGCATAATGTTACCGACTTTTGCGGCGTAGCCTTCTGGGTTGGCGCAACACAGCCGTTCAACAACATGGCTATTGCAACAACCGCTGCCAGCATTACGTTGTGTCTCATTTTATTTTCACTTTCCTTAAAATGGTTACTCTGGAACAGAGCTGAATATCATAGAAAACGGCCCAGAAAGTATAAATCACCGTCTGGAATTACCCATAATTATCTAATCCATTTACCGTATACTGTGTCAAGTAGGCTTGATTAATCGGTATAGTAAGCTCACCTATCATTAGATTAAATAATCCGAAGTGAGATCCTTTAGAAAAACTCAGTCGCGCATTCACTGCTCGATCGTTACCCTCTAGCAATTGCACCTTAATTTCCCACCTTGTGAATCCCCCTATGTTACTGCTCGTTCTTTACATCATTGGCATCACTGCTGAAGCCATGACCGGAGCCCTGGCCGCTGGCCGCCGCCAAATGGATATGTTTGGCGTGATCTTTATTGCTTCGGCTACCGCCATTGGTGGTGGGTCAGTGCGCGATATGCTGCTGGGGCATTTTCCACTGAGCTGGGTCAAACACCCCGAATATATTGTTATCGTGGCTATCGCCGCGATTGTGACGACCTGGCTGGCACCTTTGATGCGCCATTTGCGCCGCCTGTTTCTGGTATTGGACGCTATCGGGCTGATTGTCTTCTCCATTATCGGGGCACAGGTGGCGCTGGACATGGGTCATAGCCCAATCATCGCCGCCATTGCTGCCGTGATTACCGGCGTATTCGGCGGCATTTTGCGCGATATGTTCTGTAACCGCATCCCGCTGGTTTTCCAGAAAGAAATCTATGCTGGTATCGCTTTCGCTGCTGCCTGGCTGTATATCGGTCTGCAACACCTTAGCCTGCCACATAACATGGTGGTTATTATCACGCTGGCTGTTGGCCTCAGCGCCCGCCTGCTGGCATTGCGCTTCCGCCTCGGCCTGCCGGTATTTAACTATCAGCATCCTGATCATTAATACCGCGTCACGTTATTCGGCCGGGCCCACCATTATGGGATGATTAGATAACGTTTCGAACCCGTTGATTTCTTGCTCTGCCAAGGTTTTTGCCAACCCGAGCATGACCGGTGATTGTAAAAAGGCCTGGAGTTGCCCGGCTCTTTTAGCGCCAATTCCAGCCACTTTCTGCCAATTTTCTGGCGTTATCTGCTGCATTTGTTGCCAGTTTTGCGCTTGTGCTCCGATAACCTGAATAGGTGAAAGCGGTGCTCCTAGCGCGATCAGCCAGCGTTCGAAGGGCTGCTGCCGCGCTTGGCGAAACCGCTGATAGAGTGACTGCGCACGCTTGTTGCCAATGCCCGGTATGTCGTTCAACTGATCCGGGGTTAATATTAACCAATCGAGCAAATCGTCAACCAAGCCCTGATCGATTAACGATTGCCACCCAGCCTCATTCAGGCCGCTCATGTTCAATCCGTGAGTGCCACTTAGCCATACCAGACGAGCCAGAAACTGCTGACGACAACCGGGCTGTAGCGTAAAGCAGCTCAACGGATGGTAGTTTTCCGGATTGGGGGCCGCGGGAACCTGTCGTTCTACCGCTCGCCACACCACGCGATTAAAATGCGGAATACCGTGCCCCATCAAGCTGATGGCAATATGGTCACCCGGCGCAATATCCCATTTCTGCCATAGTGACAACGAGCCAACGTTAACGCGCCGGATCCATTTGTCGTCCATCCGTACCGGCTCCAGAAGCAACACCACGGTGATTTTTCCGGTACGGCCAACGCCAAATTCTACATTCGTCACCCTGGCTACCTGCTGGGCCGGTGGATATTTCCATGCAACCGCCCAATCGCCAGGTTTGGCTTGCCAGTAACGTCCCTCAGGTGCCGACCCTTGGTGGATAACAATACCGTCAGTCACAAATGGCAAAGGGTCACGATGCCAGGATATGCGCCACTGCTCCACCTCATCCAGCGTATTGACCGGTTTTGAGTATTGCTGGGTGAACGCAAAACCCATCGCAGTAAGCTGCTGCAAACGTTCGGCCATATTCGGTGGGCCATCAGGCCACGCCCAGACAAACAGGCCGAGCTGTTTCAGCTCCGGGGAAAGTTGCTTGCGCATCAGCATACCGGCAACTTTTGCCCGCGCATTGATCCCCCCAAGCCTTTGCTGGCGGTGATCGTTCACCATCAGGAATAACTCCCCCTGTAACACTAATTGTGCGGGAACCCTCGGCAAATCTTGGGGAACCGCGGGAATGGCTTTGACCTTTTCCAGCCAATCTTCACCTTTCTCCCCGTTGCCCCTGCTGATAGCGCTGACCAGTTTTCCTTGCTGATAGACCAACGTGACGGCCACGCCATCAATCTTGGGCTGAACCCACAGGTCACTACGCCCTTGCATCCATTGCCCCACGGCCACGCGATCTGGCAGCTTGCGCAAACCGGTCTGGGTAACAGGATGCAGCGTTTTACCTTCAGGCAAAACCGGCCTGACGTCTGCCAATGGCTCCTTACCGGCGCAATTTTGCCAATGTTGCAGTTGCTTCAGCAAGCTGTCGTAAATCTCGTCATCAACCAAACTACGACCCTGATGGTAATAAGCCTCATCCCAGCGCTCTAACTGGCTATTTAACGCCGTTATCTCCAACTGCAACCTTTCTGGCCGCCAGCTTGGGCAGGTTTGGGCCCATGCCGTGCTACACAGCAGCCCTACGGCTATCAGCATAATCCTTGTGTAATTACTGTACCCCGACATAGCACACCTCCTTGGTGCAGGGCAGTAAAAACGGAAACTGAATGATTAGCGATGGCTAAAAATCAGAAATGCAAAGTGGTTCCAGAAAGGAATGAGCGTTTGCTGAAAACGCCGAAAATTTCCAGAGATGCTGCGCAAATTGGCTTTTCTCCCCTGTTTTTAACAGAAAGCAGCGGCCAAAATGCGACCCAACGCTGCATACCGGGCTTTAGCCGTGTATACTGTGCGGAGAAAATACACATCTGCTGTTACTGGCTTATCAACCGCTATCAACGAACATCATCATGGCTCAAGGCACGCTTTATATTGTCTCTGCACCTAGCGGCGCAGGGAAATCAAGTCTGATTCAGGCTTTGTTAAAGACGCAACCGCTGTACGACACGCAGGTTTCGGTTTCACACACCACGCGCGACAGTCGCCCGGGTGAGAATCACGGCGAACATTATTTCTTCGTCTCTAAAGACGAATTTCGCCTTATGATTGAGCGGGATGAGTTTCTTGAGCACGCCGAAGTGTTCGGCAACTATTACGGCACGTCGCGTGTTGCAATTGAGCAAGTGCTATCGACCGGTGTCGATGTCTTCCTGGATATCGACTGGCAAGGGGCGCAGCAGATCCGTGCCAAAATGCCCCAGTCGCGCAGCATCTTTATCCTGCCGCCATCAAAGGAAGAGCTGGGCCGTCGCCTGAGGGGCCGCGGGCAAGACGCTGATGATGTGATCGCCAGGCGCATGGCGCAGGCCGTTGCAGAGATGACGCACTACGCGGAGTATGATTATTTAATCGTGAATGATGATTTCGATCTGGCACTGTCCGATCTGAAAACCATTATTCGCGCCGAACGCTTGCGTTTGGGCCGACAAATGCTGCGGCATGACGCTTTAATCAGCAAACTATTGGCAGACTGAAGACAGTTTCAGTATTATGCCCAGTCTTTTCGTCACCTGTGGAGTAGCACAAATATGGCACGCGTAACTGTTCAAGACGCTGTAGAGAAAATTGGTAACCGTTTTGACCTGGTGTTGGTCGCTGCTCGTCGGGCGCGTCAAATCCAGACCGGTGGTAAAGACGCTCTGGTACCAGAAGAGAATGATAAGTACACCGTTATCGCTCTGCGCGAAATCGAAGAAGGGCTGATCAACAGCCAGATCCTCGATGTGCGTGAGCGCCAGGAGCAGCAAGAGCAGGAAGCCGCAGAGATTCAAGCGGTTACCGCAATTGCTGAAGGTCGTCGTTAATTAGACTGTGAGTCTGCCTTGTACCTGTTTGAAAGCCTGAATCTGCTGATTCAACGTTACTTGCCTGAGGAGCAGATTAAACGCCTCAAACAGGCATACCTCGTTGCACGTGATGCTCACGAGGGACAGACACGCTCCAGTGGTGAGCCCTACATTACTCACCCTGTTGCCGTGGCCTGTATTCTGGCGGAAATGCGTCTCGACTATGAAACGCTGATGGCAGCCCTGCTGCACGACGTCATAGAAGACACCCCGGCCACCTATCAGGATATGGAACAACTGTTTGGCAAAAGCGTTGCCGAACTGGTTGAAGGCGTATCCAAGCTCGACAAGCTAAAATTCCAGGATAAGAAAGAAGCGCAGGCGGAAAACTTCCGCAAAATGATCATGGCAATGGTGCAAGACATCCGCGTCGTTCTGATCAAGCTGGCTGACCGCACCCACAATATGCGGACTCTCGGTTCGCTGCGCCCCGACAAACGGCGGCGTATCGCGCGCGAAACCCTGGAAATTTACAGCCCGCTAGCCCACCGACTGGGTATTCATCATCTGAAGATCGAACTGGAAGAGTTGGGTTTCGAGGCGCTCTATCCAAACCGTTACCGTGTCATTAAAGCCGTGGTGAAAGCCGCGCGCGGTAACCGTAAAGAGATGATCCAGAAGATTCTTTCCGAGATCGAAGGGCGTTTAACCGAAGCGGGTATTCCCTGCCGCGTCAGCGGGCGGGAAAAGCATCTCTATTCCATCTACTGCAAGATGCACCTGAAAGAACAGCGTTTCCATTCGATTATGGATATCTACGCGTTCCGGGTGATCGTGAAAGAAGTCGACACCTGTTACCGGGTTCTGGGCCAGGCGCATAGCCTGTATAAGCCACGCCCTGGGCGAGTGAAAGACTACATCGCCATTCCTAAGGCTAACGGCTACCAATCACTTCACACATCGCTGATCGGCCCGCACGGCGTACCGGTTGAAGTGCAGATCCGTACCGAAGACATGGATCAGATGGCAGAAATGGGGGTTGCCGCGCATTGGGCCTATAAAGAAAGGGTTCCAGGCGAAACCACCGGCACAACCGCACAGATCCGCGCTCAGCGCTGGATGCAGAGCCTGCTTGAGCTGCAACAAAGCGCGGGTAGCTCGTTTGAATTTATTGAAAGCGTAAAGTCCGATCTGTTCCCCGATGAGATTTACGTTTTCACCCCGGAAGGGCGCATCGTGGAACTGCCTGCGGGCGCAACGCCGGTCGACTTTGCTTATGCAGTGCACACCGATATCGGCCATGCCTGCGTGGGCGCACGCGTCGATCGCCAGCCGTATCCGTTGTCACAATCGCTGTCCAGTGGTCAGACGGTGGAAATTATCACCGCGCCGGGCGCACGGCCTAACGCTGCCTGGCTGAACTTTGTTGTCAGCTCAAAAGCCCGCGCTAAAATCCGCCAGATGCTGAAAAACCTCAAGCGTGACGACTCTGTCAGCCTGGGCCGCCGTTTGCTTAACCACGCGCTCGGTGGCAGTCGTAAGCTTTCTGAAGTACCGCAGGAAAACATCCAGCACGAACTGGAACGCATGAAGCTGGCTACGCTGGACGACTTACTGGCAGAAATCGGCCTCGGTAATACCATGAGCGTGGTCATCGCGAAGAATTTGCAGGGCGATCACTCCAGCCTCGGGGCTTCTTCCGGCGTGCGCAATCTGGCCATTAAAGGGGCCGATGGCGTTCTGATTACCTTCGCCAAGTGCTGCCGGCCAATTCCGGGCGATCCGATTATTGCCCACGTCAGCCCAGGCAAAGGGTTGGTGGTGCACCATGAGTCCTGCCGTAACATCCGCGGCTACCAGAAAGAGCCTGAGAAATTCATGGCGGTAGAATGGGATCTGGAAACCGAGCAGGAATTCATTGCTGAAATCAAAGTGGATATGTTCAACCATCAGGGAGCATTGGCTAACCTGACGGCGGCCATTAATGCGGCCGAATCGAATATTCAAAGCCTGAATACCGAAGAGAAAGATGGCCGGGTCTACAGTGCCTTTATTCGCTTAACCACGCGCGATCGCATCCATCTGGCAAACATTATGCGTAAGATCCGTATCATGCCGGATGTCATCAAAGTTAACCGTAACCGAAACTAGCGCTTATGAGCCCTGAACGTTATGCACGGATTTGTGAAATGCTGTCCACCCGGCAGCCCGATCTGACAGTCTGCTTGGAGCAGGTACACAAACCGCATAACGTCTCCGCGATTATTCGCACCGCCGATGCCGTTGGTGTGCATCAGGTGCATGCTGTGTGGCCAACCGCGCGGATGCGCACGCTGGTTTCTTCCGCTGCAGGCAGCAACAGCTGGGTAAACGTCCAAACCCACCCGACCATTGCCGATGCCGTAGCACAGATGAAAAGCCAGGGGATGCAGATCCTGGCCACCCACCTTTCCGCACGCGCTGTCGATTTTCGCGCAGTGGACTATACCCGCCCGACCTGTGTACTGCTGGGGCAGGAAAAAACCGGTATCACCGAAGAAGCGCTGGCGCTGGCCGATCAAGACATCATTATTCCGATGATCGGTATGGTGCAATCGCTCAATGTTTCTGTGGCTGCCGCATTAATCCTGTATGAAGCCCAGCGTCAGCGACAAAACGCTGGCATGTACCGCCGCGAACACAGCGCACTGAATAAAGAAGAGCAACAACGCCTGCTGTTTGAGGGAGGTTATCCGGTGCTGGCCAACGTGGCCAAGCGCAAAGGGCTGCCACGCCCGCATATTGATGAGCAGGGCCAAGTGGTTGCTGACGCCGAATGGTGGGCAACCATGCAGGCAACGACGGTACGCCGATGAAAGGCCGCCTGCTGGATGCCGTCCCTCTTACAACACTTTCTGGGGTTGGAGCCAGCCAGGCAGGTAAATTAGCCAAAATCGGCCTGAACACCATTCAGGATTTGCTGTTACACCTGCCACTGCGTTACGAAGATCGCACCCGCCTTTACTCCATCAACGATCTGCTGCCCGGTATTTTTGCCACGGTGGAAGGTGAAGTGCTGCGCAGCGATATCAGTTTTGGCCGCCGCCGCATGCTAACCTGCCAGATCAGCGACGGCACCGGCCTTCTGACCATGCGGTTCTTCAATTTCAATGCGGGGATGAAGAACAGCCTGTCTACCGGTCGCCGCGTAACGGCTTACGGTGAAATCAAACGCGGCACTCACGGCGCCGAAATCATTCATCCTGAATATCGTATTCAGGGTGAAAGCAGTGAAGTTGAGCTGCAAGAAGCCCTGACACCGGTCTATCCCACCACCGAAGGCGTGCGTCAAGCCACGTTGCGCAAGCTGACCGACCAAGCATTAGAACTGCTGGATACCTGTGCCATCGCCGAATTACTGCCTGCGGAACTGAGCGGTGGATTAATCAGCCTGCCACAGGCGCTACATACCCTGCACCGCCCGCCGCCGGATATCCAACTGGCCGATCTGGAGCAGGGCAAACACCCGGCACAAAAGCGCCTGATTCTGGAAGAGCTACTGGCGCATAACCTCAGCATGCTGGCCGTGCGCGCAGGTGCGCAAAGCTATAAAGCACTATCACTCACGCCAGACGACCAGCTGAAAAAGCGTTTCCTCGCTCAGTTACCGTTTGCCCCTACCGGTGCGCAAAATCGGGTAGTAGCCGATATCGAAGCCGATATGCAGAAGGGTTTCCCGATGATGCGCCTAGTGCAAGGGGATGTTGGTTCAGGCAAAACTCTGGTTGCAGCACTGGCCGCCCTGCGTGCCATCACCCACGGTAAGCAGGTGGCGCTGATGGCCCCCACTGAGTTACTGGCCGAACAACACGCCAATAACTTCCGCCAATGGTTTGAACCGCTGGGGATTGAGGTGGGCTGGCTGGCGGGGAAGCAAAAAGGCAAAGCACGCATCGTACAGCAGGACGCGATTGCCAGCGGGCAAGTATCAATGGTGGTAGGAACGCACGCCATCTTCCAGGAACAGGTGCAGTTCAATGGCCTGGCACTGGTGATTATCGATGAACAACACCGCTTTGGCGTGCATCAGCGGCTGGCACTGTGGGAAAAAGGCGAAGAGCAAGGGTTCCATGCTCATCAGTTGATCATGACCGCTACGCCAATTCCACGCACGCTGGCGATGACAGCCTATGCCGATCTCGACACTTCGGTTATCGACGAACTGCCGCCGGGGCGCACGCCGGTAACCACAGTGGCAATCCCTGATACGCGCCGTGCCGATATTATTCAGCGGGTAAAAAGTGCCTGTTTAGAAGAAAGCCGCCAGGCGTATTGGGTTTGTACGTTAATTGAAGAGTCCGACCTGCTGGAGGCTCAAGCAGCGGAAGCCACCTGGGAAGAATTGAAAATCGCCCTGCCGGAGCTGAAGGTGGCTCTGGTCCATGGCCGCATGAAGGCGCAAGAGAAACAGGCGGTGATGCAGGCCTTCAAACAGGGCGAGTTGCAGCTCTTGGTCGCAACCACGGTGATTGAGGTGGGCGTTGACGTACCCAATGCCAGCCTGATGATTATCGAGAACCCGGAGCGGCTCGGATTGGCGCAGTTGCACCAGCTACGCGGCCGCGTTGGCCGTGGTGCCGTCGCCTCTCACTGCGTGCTGCTGTATAAAACCCCGCTCAGCAAAACGGCGCAAAAACGCCTGCAGGTGCTGCGCGACAGTAACGACGGCTTTGTGATTGCCCAGCGCGATCTGGAAATCCGTGGGCCGGGTGAGCTGTTGGGTACGCGCCAAACCGGCAGCGCAGAGTTCAGAGTGGCCGATCTGTTGCGCGATCAGGCGATGATCCCAGAGGTTCAGCGCACGGCGCGCCATATCCACCAGCACTACCCGCAACATGCTCACGCCCTGATTGAGCGCTGGCTGCCTGAAACCGCCCGTTACTCCAACGCCTAATTCTGTCGCCCTTCCCCGTGGAAAGGGCGACATCATTTAGCCAAACATCGGCAACATCAGATACAGCTTAATCACGATGGCATTGGCGATATCAATAAAGAACGCCCCCACCATCGGCACCACAAGAAACGACAGGTGCGAAGGGCCAAAACGATCGGTAATCGCCTGCATGTTGGCAATCGCCGTCGGCGTCGCCCCCATACCAAAACCACAGTGCCCAGCGGCCAATACCGCGGCATCATAGTTTTTGCCCATCACGCGATAGGTCACAAAGATCGCATACAGCGCCATCACCAAGGCTTGTACCACCAGAATCGCCAGCATCGGTAATGCCAGAGAGGCCAGTTCCCACAAACGCAGGCTCATCAGCGCCATCGCCAGAAACAGAGACAAGCTGACGTTGCCCAACACCGAAACGGCGCGCTCAAACACCGTATAGAAACCGGTAGCCGACAGCGTGTTGCTGAGGATCACCCCCACAAACAGCACGCAGACAAACGTGGGCAGTTCGAAGGAGCTACCATTCAGTAACCCGAAAATAAATTTCCCGAGGCTCAGGCAGATAGCGATCATGGCAATGGTTTCGACCATCACCAGCGAGGTGATTAGGCGGCCACTTTCCGGCTTTTCAAAACCGCTTGGCTGCACGCTGTCTTCCGGGTTTCCTTCCGGGGTTGAAGAGTGCTTAACCAGATAACGCGCCACCGGGCCGCCGATCAGCCCCCCCAGCACCAGACCAAAGGTGGCGCAGGCTATCGCGACTTCTGTGGCATTCTCAAAACCATAGCGTTCGATGAATACCTTACTCCAGGCAGCGCCGGTGCCATGGCCGCCAGAAAGCGTAATCGAGCCAGCAATCAGCCCCATCAGCGGGTTCAAGCCGAGTATTTTCGCCATGCCGATACCAATGGCGTTCTGCACCACCAGCAGGCCCAGCACGACAAACACGAACACAAACAGCGCCTTGCCCCCTGCCCGCAAACGCGCCAGGTTAGCATTCAGACCGATGGTGGCGAAAAAAGCCAGCATCAAGGGATCTCTCAGCGACATATCAAAGCTAACTTCCCAGTCGACGGTTTTTTTCATCAGCAACAACAACAACGCCACCAGCAAACCGCCCGCCACCGGGGCCGGAATAGTATATTTTCTCAACAAAGGAATGGATCGTACGCATTTGCCCCCAAGGAGCAAAACCAGCGTGGCAGCAACTAAAGTGCCATAGGTATCGAGATGGAACATCTCAGGTACTCCGTGTCAGAATCGATATACAATAAATTATAAACCATAATTTTAGTCAGGTTTTTAACTCGATGAGTAGTCGATTATTAGTGGAAAAGACTAATAATAAAAGAAAAAGCGAACGAAAATGTGACCTTCACAAGGCTAAATTTGGCAAAAATATTAATGCGCAACCGTTTGCTTTTGTGAGGCGGATCATTAAAATGCTTTCTTTGCCGCTTCAGGGAACGCTACACCATGTCCATCCAATCCGCTGAGCTTGATACCGCGCAACAGGCATCAGCAACCGCTCCACGCACCAGTGAACTGATTTATCGCCTGGAAGATCGCCCGCCGTTGCCGCAAACCCTGTTTGCAGCCGGTCAGCATCTGCTGGCAATGTTTGTTGCAGTGATCACCCCAGCCCTGTTGATCTGCCAGGCACTTGGCCTGCCCGCGCAGGATACGCAGCACATTATCAGCATGTCGCTGTTTGCTTCAGGTTTGGCCTCGATTCTGCAAATCAAAACCTGGGGCCCGGTGGGTTCTGGTCTGCTATCCATTCAAGGTACCAGCTTTAACTTTGTCTCACCGCTGATTATGGGCGGGCTAGCGTTGAAAAATGGCGGAGCCGACGTGCCAACCATGATGGCAGCGCTGTTCGGCACACTGATGGTGGCTTCCTGTACTGAAATCCTGCTCTCAAGAGTGCTGCATCTGGCGCGCCGCATTATCACCCCGCTGGTATCCGGTATTGTGGTGATGATCATCGGCCTGTCGCTGATTCAGGTGGGTCTGACATCCATTGGCGGTGGCTACGCAGCCATGAACGACCATACTTTTGGCGCACCGAAAAACCTGTTACTGGCTGGCGTAGTACTGGTGGTGATCATTCTGCTTAACCGCCAGCGCAATCCTTACCTGCGCGTGGCTTCGCTGGTGATCGCCATGGCCGTGGGTTATCTGCTGGCTTGGGCGATGGACATGCTGCCAGAAACCCAACCCGCCACCAATACGGCCATGATCAACATCCCAACACCGCTGTATTACGGTTTGGGCTTTGACTGGAACCTGCTGCTGCCGCTGATGCTGATCTTTATGGTGACCTCGTTGGAGACCATTGGTGACATTACGGCAACTTCCGACGTTTCCGAACAACCGGTCAGCGGCCCGCTGTATATGAAACGCCTCAAAGGTGGCGTGCTGGCCAACGGCCTGAACTCGATGCTGTCGGCCGTATTCAACACTTTCCCGAACTCCTGCTTCGGTCAGAACAACGGCGTGATCCAACTGACTGGCGTAGCCAGCCGCTACGTCGGTTTCGTGGTTGCCTTGATGCTGATCGTGCTGGGGCTGTTCCCAGCGGTCGCCGGTATTGTGCTGCACATCCCAGAACCGGTGCTGGGTGGCGCCACCATCGTGATGTTCGGCACTATTGCCGCCTCCGGCGTGCGTATCGTTTCCCGCGAGACCCTGAACCGCCGTGCGATCATGATTATGGCGCTGTCGCTGGCCGTTGGGATGGGCGTTTCCCAGCAACCGCTGATCCTGCAGTTTGCACCGGATTGGCTGAAAACCCTGTTCTCTTCTGGCATCGCCGCAGGTGGGATCACCGCCATTGTGTTAAACCTGCTGTTCCCGCAGGAAAAATAACCAATCCGACCCTAAGTGGTAAAACGGCCGATAGCAGAAGCGCTATTGGCCGTTTTTTTATTGTCTTTCAGGCTATTGCACTTGAGCTGACGGCCTAATTACGGCATAAACAGGGTATCTTTTCTGACCGCTACGGATTCGGACGATGAAATTTATCGGAAAACTGTTGCTGACGTTGTTACTGCTGGCGGTGCTCGCCGTGGTGCTGCTATACGTCTTGGGGCAAACACGCTGGGCTGCGGGCTGGATGAGCCGTTGGATCAGCAATAACAGTGAATACCGCCTATCGGTGGAAAAAATCACCCACTCATGGAGCAAACCAGGGCAAATCACGCTGGAAGAGGTCACTTTGGCTCAGGCTAACCAGCCGCAGGTGCTGGCCGCCAAGCAGGTGGATTTTGCCTTCAGCCTACGGCAGATCACTGAACCAGGTTACTTCGGCAGCGTGACGCTGCGCGACGGGACGCTCAATATACAATCACAGCAGGGCATCTCGCTACCGATACAGGCCGATACGCTACAGCTGAGCAATATGGCGTTGCAGTCCAACGAGGCAAACTGGCGGTTGAATGCACAAAAGGTGAATGCCGGTGTCACTCCTTGGCAGCCGACCACTGCCCATGTGCTGGGTGAAAACAACCAGTTCCAGTTCAGCGCCGGTTTGATGGTCTTGAACGGTGTTCCTGCCTCACAGGTGTTGGTGCAAGGTGAAATCAAGCAAGACCAACTGATTTTGAGCGATTTCGGGGCTGACTTGGCCCAAGGCGATCTGACCGGGGTGGCCAGCCGGGCCGCAGACGGTAGTTGGCTGGTAGAGCGCCTGCGCCTGAGTAATGTGCGCCTGCAAACCGCGCTGACGTTGGAACAGCTTTGGGAGCACGTCACCGCACTGCCACCGATTACGGTGAAGCGCTTTGATTTGATCGATGCACGCCTGGAAGGGAAAGAGTGGGCAATTAACGATCTCGATTTATCGCTGCAAAACGTCACCTTCGAACAGGGTGACTGGAGCAGCCAGGATGGAACGCTCAGCTTTAACGCGGGCGATCTCATCCATGGCAGTTTCCATCTGGTCGATCCGATCATCAATATGCAGCTTTCTCCGGCCGGTATCACCATTCAACAGTTCACCACCCGTTGGGAAGGTGGGCTGTTACGCACCTCCGGTAATTGGCTGCGCGCCGACAAGCGGTTGCAACTCGATGAAGTGGCCATGGCCGCGCTGGAATATACGTTGCCGAACAATTGGCGGGCGCTATGGTTGCAACCGCTGCCAAGCTGGTTGGCGCAAGTGTATATCGGCAAACTGACGACCAATCGTAATTTGATTATCGACATCAATCCGGATTTCCCTTTCCAGGTCACCGCATTGGATGGTTACGGCAGCAATCTGCTGCTGGCCAACGATCATCAGTGGGGCATCTGGTCCGGTTCGTTGAAGCTCAACGGCAGCGATGCCACCTTCAACAAAGTTGACGTGCGCCGCCCTTCTCTGGCGCTGGATGCCGATACACTACAGATTAGCGTTACCGAACTGAGCGCCTTTATGCCGGATGGCCTGTTGGATGCCAAGGCCAACATCAGCCAGTTACCCGGCAAGCCATTCACGCTGTCTCTTGATGGGCGCTCGGTGCCGTTAAACACCATACAGCAGTGGGGATGGCAGCGGGTGCCGTTGGAAGGCGATGGTAATCTGCAATTGCAGTTGAAAGGGATGCTGAACGGGGATGAATCGTTTAAATCCTCATTACAGGGCCATTTACAGGCGACCAGCAAAGAAGGGCAAACGCTGGAGCAACAGCTGCCATAAGCGCAATACCGTTCGTTAAAGCTAACCTGTTAGGTGAGGGGCTCCTCTGCACAACAAGCCCCTCACTCCGGCCCTCTCCCACAGGGAGAGGGAGGCCACACCTTCAGCCTTTGCTGCATCTTTATGCTGTTTTTCGTTTAACTGCCCTGCACTGCGGCAATTGATCTTTATACTCTAAATAATTCGAGTTGCAGGAAGGCGGCAAATGAGCGAATCCCCAGGAGCATAGACCACTATGTGACTGGGGTGAGCAAACGTAGCCAACGCACATGCAACTTGAAGTATGACGAGTATAGCTGGCTACGCTTCTGAACCGCCCTTGTCCAAGGGTTCATCCGGTTCGGCAGGCAGCACCATATAAGTGCCTTCAAAGATTGCCCCTTTATCCTCATCCCCAAACAAATGGACTTCCGCCTGCACGCGCGCCCGGCGGCCACGCGCCAAACGGGCAAGATCGCCACTGAGTGAGCTGAGATCCGCCACCGCTCGTGGGCGACCAGTGATCGGTTTACTATAACGGATGTGGGCATCCGCCAGAATAATGGTACCACCCAGATGGCGCTCGCGCAGCAGCAGCCAGATCAACCCCCAGGCGGTTAGCGTCGCCAGCGAAAACAGGCTACCGGCAAACAGCGTATGGTGCGGGTTCTGATTACCCACCTCCGGCATGGTGGTGACAAAACGCTGCCCGGTATATTGGCTGATGCGCACGCCCATCTTTTCGCTCAGCGGAATATGCTCGTACCAAGCCTGCTGAAGTTGCCCGCACCAGTCAGGGCGATGCAGGATATCGTCCAGTGTTGCTACCGGTTTAATCATCAAGTAGTGACGAATGGGTGTGGTTTGCGGGGCGGTGATCTCGCCCTGATTGATAAACCCAAGTTTGGCAAAGAAATCGACGGCATCTTCACGCGCGCTACACACCACCCGCTTTACCCCTTCCTGACGCGCGACCGACTCCAGGGTCATCGCCACCAGCGTACCCAGGCCTTTGTCTTGTACCGTAGGGTCAACCGCCAGGAAGCGGATAGCGGCTTCATTGTCGGCATTGATATACAACCGCCCAATCGCCACAATCTTGCCATTCTCGTCCACCACCATCTGATGGTGTGCCATGGCGTCGTAGGCATCCTTTTCCGAACCCACTGGCTGATGCAACGGCTTGCGCAGCATTTCCCAGCGAAACTGGTAATACGCTTTCAGTTCTTGTTCTGTTACGGGGACTCGTAGGTGATACATAGACGCCTTCTCTCTTATCATGCTTACACTTGCAGCCAGAACGTCACCGGCCCATCGTTCACCAGCGACACTTTCATGTCGGCGGCAAACTCTCCGGTCTGGGTTTCCACACCGCGCTCACGGCACTGGCCAACAAAATATTGATACAAACGATCGGCATCGATCGGCGCCGCACCGCGCGAAAAGCTCGGGCGCATGCCTCTCTCGGTGTCGGCCACCAGCGTAAACTGCGACACCACCAGCACGCTGCCACCGGCCTGCTGTACGTTGAGATTCATCTTGTCGTTATCATCGCCAAAAATGCGGTATCCCAGCACCCGCTCGCACAGGCGTTCAGCTTTTTGTTCGTTATCATCCGCCTCAACGCCCAATAACACTAACAAACCAGGGCCAATTTTGCCTACCGTTTCACCTTCAACCACCACGCTGGCGTTTAACACCCGCTGAATTAACGCAATCATAAATGCTCTTCCTGCTGCCGTTTTTGCTGTTGCTGATAAAGACGATACTCACCCAACGTGGCGGTAATTTCAGCACCGAGTAACACGATACACCAGCTCCAATACACCCATAGGAATAAAATGGGGATCACCGCCAACACGCCATAGATCAGTTGATAAGACGGGAACATGGTGACGTAAAACGCAAAAGCCTTCTTGCCCAGTTCGAACAGCACCCCGGCTACCAAAGCACCAACCAGCGCATCCTTCGGCGGTACCCGCACGGTGGGGACGATGCTGTACAGCAACCAGAAGGATACCCATGAAAGCAGCAGCGGAAAAATGCGTAACACATCATCGAGCAGGTCGTTGACACCGGTCTGTGCCAGCCATTTCAGCGACAGCAGATAAGAACTGATCGCCATGCTGGCCCCTACCAACAGCGGCCCCAATGTCAGCACCATCCAGTAAACGGCAAAGGAAAACACGATCGGGCGTTTATTTTTGCTGCGCCAAATAGTGTTCAGCACGGAATCCACCGAGGAGATCAACAATAACGCGGTGATAATCAAACCGCAGGCCCCTACCGCCGTCATCCTGCTGGAATTGGCGACAAACTGCTCGAGGTACTGTTGAATCACGTTGCCGGCAGCAGGCATAAAGTTAGAGAAAATAAAGCTTTTCAGCTGAACGCTGATGTCCGAAAACATCGGAAAGGCGGCAAACAGCGCAAACACCACGGTGACCAACGGCACCAGCGAGAGCAGAGAAACATAGGCCAGATGGCCTGCCAGCATGGTCAGGCCATCGCTATCGATACGCTTCACCAGCAACCGCCCGAAGGTCACTCCGGGCTTAAGCGACGCAGGCAGCTTTTTTCGGCGGAAAAACGACATATCCACTCCTTGAGATCGAGCCCTACGCCTTAAGCTTATACCCAAAATAATTCGAGTTGCTTGTAGGCGGCAAGCGCTGGGGAGCCCAGGAGCATAGATAACTATGCTCCTGGGGCGACAACGCGCAGCCAACACCCAAGCAGCTTGAAGTATAACGGCTATAACGCGCGGTGATCATTGAGCAAAATACGCCGGAATAACCTGCCGATCGGTCACCTGCACCGCTTTGATCCCCAACGCTTCAGCCGCCGCCACGTTAGCGGCGACGTCGTCAAAAAACACCGCCTGATCCGCCGGAGTATTTTCCGCAGCCAGCACATGCTGATAAATATTGGCGTCAGGTTTACGCATACCGATGTCTTGCGACAGGTACATATGATCGGCAACTTGCGGGTAGTGTTGCGGCCAGTAGTTGCAGTGCAGACGGTTGGTATTCGACAGCACCACTACACGGTGCCCCTCATTGCGCAAGCGAAGCATAATGTCGATCACTTCTGGGCGCAGGGCGACAAACACCGCCTGCCAGCCAGTGGCAAACTGTTCGAAACTGAGCGCAACCCCCATCTCATCACACAGTTTAGCGGCAAAATCTTCGTCGCTGATTTCACCGCGTTCGTGCTGCTGGAAGACTTCGCCCATGCTGAAACGATCGGTCAATATCGCCAGCGGTGTACCGCTCAGATTGCTCCACACTCCCAGCACACGTTTGAAATCGATATCGACGATCACATTACCTAAATCAAAGATATACAGCATAGTCCTCTCCTGATGGGCCAGTGAGATTTTACTGTAACGGGAAAAGTTAAGGCTGAACAGGGAACAAGGAGGAAAAGCGCACGACACGCCGCAGAAACGGGGGAAAGACTGAGGAAAAAACTCAGGGCGCCTTTACGCGCCCTAAGCATTGCGGATTAAATCAGCTGATTAAGCTTCTTTAGGACCGCGGCTTGCACGCTTACGATCGTTTTCCGTCAGGTGACGCTTACGGATACGGATCGAGGTTGGCGTCACTTCTACCAGTTCGTCATCATCGATAAATTCCAGAGCTTGCTCCAGAGACATCTTGATGGCAGGAACCAAGGTAGTTGCTTCGTCAGTACCAGAAGCACGCATGTTGGTCAGCTTTTTACCGGTCAGGCAGTTCACGGTCAGGTCGTTAGAACGTGAGTGAATACCGATGATCTGGCCTTCATACACTTCTGCGCCATGGCCCAGGAACAGCTTGCCGCGATCTTGCAGACCGAACAGGGCGAATGCTACCGCTTTACCCTGGCCGTTGGAGATCAGCACGCCGTTCTGACGCTGACCCACTTCACCTTGACGCACGTCGTCATAATGGCTGAAGGTGGAGTACAGCAGACCCGTACCGGAAGTCATAGTCATGAATTCGTTACGGAAACCGATCAAACCACGGCTTGGGATCACATAGTCCAGACGCACACGGCCCTTACCATCAGGATCCATGTTTTTCAGGTCAGCTTTACGCTCGCCCATCGCCTGCATCACAGAACCCTGATGCTGCTCTTCGATGTCCAACGTCACGTTTTCGAATGGCTCCTGCTTGCGGCCATCGATTTCGCGGAAGATAACTTTCGGACGGGAAACCGCCAGTTCGAAACCTTCACGACGCATGTTCTCGATCAGTACCGACAGGTGAAGTTCACCACGGCCTGAAACGCGGAATGCATCAGCATCTGCCGTTTCTTCAACGCGCAATGCCACGTTGTGTACCAGTTCTTTGTTCAGGCGCTCAAGGATCTGACGTGAAGTCACATACTTGCCTTCTTTACCACAGAACGGTGAGGTGTTGACGTTAAAGAACATGCTAACGGTCGGTTCATCAACCGACAGCGCAGGCAGTGCTTCTACCGCGTTCACATCACAGATGGTATCGGAGATGTTCAGTTCACCCAGACCGGTGATAGCGATGATGTCGCCTGCTTCGGCAACGGTGGCTTCGATACGCTCCAGACCCATGTGGGTCAGCACTTTACCGATTTTACCGTTACGGGTTTTACCTTCGCTGTCGACCACAGTGATTTGCTGGTTAGGCTTCACTTTACCGCGCTTGATACGGCCGATGCCGATCACGCCAACGTAGTTGTTGTAGTCCAGCTGAGAGATTTGCATCTGGAATGGAGCATCCATCTCAACCTGCGGTGCAGACACGTGGTCAACGATCGCCTGATACAGCGGGGTCATGTCTTCGGCCATCTCGTTATGGTCGAGACCTGCGATACCCAGCAGTGCAGAAGCATAGATGATTGGGAAATCGAGCTGTTCGTCGGTGGCGTCCAGGTTAACGAACAGATCGAAGACCTGATCAACGACCCAGTCAGGACGCGCGCCAGGGCGGTCAACCTTGTTGATGACCACGATCGGTTTCAGACCGTTAGCGAACGCTTTCTTGGTCACGAAACGGGTTTGCGGCATTGGGCCATCCATCGCATCCACGACCAGCAGCACCGAGTCGACCATTGACATCACTCGCTCAACCTCACCGCCGAAGTCGGCGTGTCCTGGGGTATCCACGATGTTGATACGGTAGTCTTTCCAATTAATGGCGGTGTTTTTTGCGAGGATGGTAATCCCACGCTCTTTCTCCAAATCGTTGGAGTCCATTACGCGTTCAGTTGCTTCTGTACGCTCTCCGAAAGTACCGGATTGTTGCAGCAACTTGTCAACCAGGGTGGTTTTACCATGGTCAACGTGGGCAATAATGGCGATGTTACGCAAATTTTCGATCACAGCTTTGCCTCAGGCATTAGAAATAGCGCGCTATTGTACACGTATTAAGCGAGGTACTAAACAAGATCACAACACTCTCTTATAAACAACTGTGTACAGGTCAGTTTGTGATCTCATTCACGGTGCAAAAAGCAGCAACTGATGACGTTTTGCACCATTTAAGTGCCCCAGCAGGCATTATTTGCACCACAGCAGTGCAGCGCATTCCCCATGGTGCATACTAGGGATGGGTAAAACCCGCGCAGAAAGGCGATTATTGCGCTTTTAAAATAGTTGGCACAGTTTTCGCTTTAGTCTACGCAAGGCGAAATCAAGCCAGTTTCCACAGATTCGTTCCACGACGACGACAACGATAAATCCGGGAGAGTTAAGTATGTCCGCTGAACACGTTTTAACGATGCTGAATGAGCATGAAGTGAAATTTGTAGACCTGCGCTTCACTGACACCAAGGGTAAAGAACAACACGTCACCATCCCTGCTCATCAGGTAAATGCCGACTTCTTCGAAGAAGGCAAAATGTTTGACGGCTCCTCAATCGGTGGTTGGAAGGGCATCAACGAATCTGACATGGTGCTGATGCCAGACGCCAGCACCGCGGTTCTGGATCCGTTCTTTGAAGAAACCACGCTGATCATTCGCTGTGACATCCTCGAGCCAGGCACCATGCAGGGCTATGACCGTGACCCGCGTTCGATCTCCAAACGTGCAGAAGATTTCCTGCGCTCTTCCGGCATTGCAGACACCGTGCTGTTTGGGCCAGAACCAGAGTTCTTCCTGTTTGACGACGTGCGTTTCGGCAGCAGCATCCGTGGTTCCCACGTGAGCATCGATGACATCGAAGGCGCCTGGAACACCAGCACTAAATACGAAGGCGGCAACAAAGGCCACCGTCCAGCGGTGAAAGGCGGTTACTTCCCAGTACCACCGGTTGACTCTTCACAGGACATCCGTTCTACCATGTGTTTGACCATGGAAGAAATGGGTCTGGTGGTTGAAGCTCACCACCATGAAGTGGCCACCGCAGGTCAGAACGAAGTGGCAACCCGCTTCAACACCATGACCAAGAAAGCCGACGAAATCCAAATCTACAAATACGTGGTGCACAACGTGGCGCACGCATTTGGTAAAACCGCGACCTTTATGCCAAAACCGATGTTCGGTGATAACGGTTCCGGTATGCACTGCCACATGTCACTGTCCAAGAACGGTGTTAACCTGTTCGCTGGCGACAAATACGGCGGCCTGTCTGACATCGCACTGTTCTACATCGGCGGTATCATCAAGCACGCTAAAGCGATCAACGCCCTGGCTAACCCGACCACCAACTCTTACAAGCGTCTGGTCCCAGGTTACGAAGCACCGGTGATGCTGGCTTATTCTGCCCGTAACCGTTCAGCGTCTATTCGTATTCCAGTGGTTTCCAGCCCGAAAGCTCGCCGCATCGAAGCGCGCTTCCCTGATCCAGCGGCTAACCCATACCTGTGCTTCGCAGCACTGCTGATGGCTGGTCTGGATGGCGTGATCAACAAGATCCATCCTGGCGATGCCATGGACAAAAACCTGTATGACCTGCCGCCGGAAGAAGAAGCTGAGATTCCAAAAGTGGCTGGCTCACTGGACGAAGCGATGGCTGCACTGAACGAAGACCGCGAGTTCCTGACCCGTGGTGGCGTGTTCACTGACGACGCGATCGATGCTTACATCGAACTGCGTAAAGAAGAGATGGACCGCGTTCGCATGACGCCACACCCAGTAGAGTTCGAGCTGTACTACAGCGTTTAAATGATACCTTGCGCCGTCCGCGGATGGCGCACCGGTTTCAGTTGCCGTTTTTTTGTTGCCGTGGAAACTTTTTAGCCCATCTCTGATGGGCTTTTTTCTCCACTGTATTTTCTGCAAAACTATTTCATACCGCGAGAGTGCAGGATGGAGTAGGATGGATGCACTAAAAAGGTGCAGGCGTCTTCTGTACCCAATAGGTTCCATGGTATAGCTAGGCGGCAACCGAGCGCATCCCCAGGATGCTTGGTCGGCCAAGTGACTGGAGTAAGCAAGGGCGGCCAACAACGCTGTGCCTTGAAAGATGAAGGGCATGTATGGCAACTGGCAAGCTACCCGATGCTGGGCAGATCCTCAATTCTCTGATCAATAGCATCCTGCTGTTGGATGACCGGCTTGCTGTTCACTACGCCAACCCGGCGGCGCAGCAACTGCTGGCGCAAAGTTCCCGTAAACTTTTCGGTACGCCATTGCCTGAATTACTGGGCTATTTTTCGCTGAACATCGATCTGATGCGCGAGAGCCTCAATGCAGGCCAGGGCTTTACCGACAATGAAGTGACCCTGGTGGTCGATAGCCGTGCGCACATCCTCTCCTTGACCGCCCAGGCGCTGCCTGAAGGCTTTATCCTGATCGAGCTGGCACCGATGGATAACCAGCGCCGATTGAGCCAGGAACAGTTGCAGCATGCTCAGCAAGTGGCAGCACGCGATCTGGTGCGCGGGTTGGCACATGAAATCAAAAATCCACTCGGTGGCCTGCGTGGCGCAGCACAGTTGCTGGCCAAGGCGCTGCCCGATCCGGCGCTGACCGAATACACCAAGGTGATCATCGAGCAGGCCGATCGGCTGCGTAATCTGGTGGATCGCTTGCTGGGGCCACAGCGGCCAGGTCAACATATTACCCAGAGCATTCATCAGGTTGCAGAGCGTGTTTGCCAATTGGTGTCGTTGGAAAAACCGGATAACGTCACGCTGGTGCGTGATTACGACCCCAGCCTGCCAGAGCTGGCACACGATCCAGACCAGATAGAACAGATCTTGCTCAACATCACCCGCAATGCCCTACAGGCGTTGGGCCACGCAGGTGGCACCATCACGCTGCGCACGCGTACCGCGTTTCAGATCACCCTGCACGGCACGCGCTACCGGCTGGCAGCACGCATTGATATCGAAGATGACGGCCCTGGCGTACCGGCGCTGCTGCAAGACACCCTGTTCTATCCAATGGTCAGTGGCCGCGAGGGGGGGACCGGCCTAGGATTATCTATCGCCCGTAATCTTATCGATCAGCATTGCGGAAAAATTGAATTTAACAGTTGGCCAGGGCATACCGAATTCTCGGTTTACCTGCCCATTCGTAAGTAGAGGTCGCTATGCAACGAGGGATAGTCTGGATCGTCGATGACGATAGCTCCATCCGCTGGGTGCTTGAACGTGCGCTAACTGGAGCTGGAGTAAGCTGCGTCACCTTTGAGAGTGGCCATGAAGTGCTGGAGCAACTTGCCACACAAACTCCCGATGTGTTGCTGTCAGACATTCGCATGCCAGGTATTGACGGTTTGGCGCTACTTAAGCAGATAAAACAGCGCCATCCGATGCTTCCGGTCATCATAATGACCGCGCATTCAGATCTGGATGCCGCCGTCAGCGCCTATCAGCAAGGGGCATTTGACTACCTGCCGAAACCCTTTGATATTGACGAAGCCGTCGCGCTGGTAGAGCGCGCAATCAGCCATTATCAGGAACAGCAGCAACCGGCGCGTAGCCAGCCGGTTAGCGATCCGGCAGCCGATATTATCGGTGAAGCGCCAGCGATGCAGGACGTGTTCCGCATTATCGGCCGCCTGTCACGTTCGTCCATCAGCGTGCTGATCAATGGGGAATCGGGAACCGGTAAAGAACTGGTCGCCCATGCGTTGCACCGCCACAGCCCGCGCGCCAAATCCCCGTTTATCGCCCTGAATATGGCGGCGATCCCTAAAGACCTGATCGAATCCGAACTGTTCGGCCACGAGAAAGGCGCGTTTACCGGTGCCAATCAGATCCGCCAAGGGCGCTTTGAACAGGCCGACGGCGGCACGCTGTTCCTGGATGAAATCGGTGATATGCCGCTGGATGTGCAAACCCGTTTGCTGCGCGTGCTAGCGGATGGTCAATTTTATCGCGTTGGGGGCTATGCACCGGTAAAAGTGGATGTGCGTATCATTGCCGCCACCCACCAGAACCTGGAATTACGTGTGCAAGAGGGTAAGTTCCGCGATGACCTATTCCACCGTTTGAACGTGATCCGCGTCCACCTGCCGCCACTGCGCGAACGCCGGGAAGATATCCCACGACTGGCACGCCATTTCCTGCAGGTTGCAGCGAAAGAACTGGGGGTCGAAGCGAAAAATCTGCACTCAGAAACCGAAACCGCCCTCACACGCCTGCCATGGCCGGGCAACGTGCGTCAGTTAGAGAATACCTGCCGCTGGTTAACGGTAATGGCCGCCGGGCAAGAGGTGCTGATTCAGGATCTGCCCAGTGAGCTGTTTGAAACCACGGCGCCAGAATCCGCTGGCCACAGCCTGCCGGACAGTTGGGCTACTCTGCTAGCGCAATGGGCCGATCGTGCGCTGCGTTCCGGGCATCAAAATCTGTTGTCAGAAGCCCAGCCCGAGATGGAAAGAACCTTGCTCACCACCGCATTACGCCACACACAGGGGCACAAACAGGAAGCCGCCCGCCTGCTGGGATGGGGCAGAAATACGTTAACGCGAAAACTGAAAGAGTTGGGGATGGAGTAATCGGTGCGCTGGATAGTAAAAATACAATCAAGCGCACAAAAAATCAGCTAATTACGGCTTTACAGGGTACGCCGCAGCAGTATTATTATGGCGCAAAACCCGGAGGCTCAGGATGTTGGATTCTTTTATCATCTTTATTACCCATGGCGCAGACGTCAGTTCTGCCGTCAGCCACACGCCGCAGGTGGCCTTTGCTGCGGTACTGTGCGCCGCACTGATCAATTTCTTCAGTTAAAATAACAGCCGCATCTCAGCGGCTGTTATTTTAAACATCAAATCACCCGTGAGAACTGCTGAGTGCGAGCCTGCTTGCGCAGATAAATATCAAAACACATACAGATATTACGGATCAGCAAACGCCCGCGCGGTGTGACGCGGATGCCACGCTCATCACGCTCCACCAGCCCATCTCGCTCGAACGGTGCCAACAATGCCAGATCTTCGGCAAAGTAATCGGTAAACCGGATATCGTGTTGCTGCTCAATGGGCTGATAGCTGAGTTGGAAATTGCAGATTAAGGTTTTAATCACATCGCGACGCAGGCAGTCGTCTTCTGTCATCGCCAGACCACGCCATAGCGCATTCCCACGTTCTTCTACATCGGCGTAATACACCTTCAGCTCTTTCTGGTTCTGCGCGTAGCTGTCACCAAGCATGCTGATGGCGGAAACCCCCAGACCAAGCAGATCGCTGTCCCCCTGAGTGGTGTAACCCTGGAAGTTGCGGTGTAGCTTACCTTCGCGCTGGGCGATCGCCAGTTCGTCATTCGGCCGGGCAAAGTGATCCATACCAATAAACTGGTAACCTGATTCGGTCAGCGAAGCGATGGTCTGCTGCAAAATATCGAGCTTCTGTTGCGCACTTGGCAAATCTGCATCTTTGATTTTACGTTGCGCAGCAAACAGATTCGGCAAATGCGCGTAGTTGAAGACGCTCAGGCGATCCGGGTTCAGTTGTGCCACGCGCTGCAACGTAAAAGCAAAGCTTTCCGGCGTCTGCTTTGGCAGGCCGTAAATCAGGTCGATATTGGTGGAGTTGAACCCCAAGGCTTTAGCACGAGCGATCAACGCGAAGATAAAGTCTTCATCCTGTTCACGGTTCACCAGGCGCTGCACTTCTTTATTGAAGTCCTGAACCCCCATGCTCAGGCGATTGAATCCTTCAGCGCGTAAATGATCCAGTACGTCCAGCTCAATTTCGCGCGGATCAACCTCGATCGACATCTCCGCATCCGGCAGGAAATCAAAATGCTGGCGCAGCATAGCCATCAACCGGCTGATTTGCTGTTTGTCGAGGTAAGTCGGCGTTCCGCCGCCCCAATGCATCTGATTAACCTTACGGCCCGTAAACAGCGGCGCACGCGCGGCAATCTCTCGCGCCAGCACTGCCAGATATTCGTCAGCCTTATGGGTTTGGCGCGTCACCAGTTTATTGCAGCCGCAGAAATAGCAGAGCTTGTGACAGAAAGGAATATGCACATACAGCGAGAGCGGGCGCTCAGGATAACGCGCAGCGGCGCGTTGAAACGCCGCTTCGTCGTAGCTCTGGTTAAACTCCAGCGCTGTGGGGTATGAGGTGTAACGCGGCCCCGAATAGTTATACTTTTGGATCAGGGCCAAATCCCAGACTATTGTCTGTTCAGACATGTTTGCTCACTCCTTCCGATACTTTTTCCTACCGGGCCGGGAAATGGGCAGTTGTCTATGCTGTCTGGCCGCGGAAGCGCTGCGAAAACGCGCTTTGCGTTTCGACAGCCGCCATAGTTTACCGAATAACCACAGTAGATAACACGTCAACAGTAGGGCTATTGCCGGGATCAGCCACATGTCACATTAAAATACGTCTTTTGGGTTACCGCTTTTCAGCAGTTTCAGGATATCTTCCTGCTTCTCTTCGACTTCGTCGTCTTCATCGCCCAACTCGATGCCCAACTGCTCCATCAGTGCATCAATACGATCCAGGGTTTTCTCAACGTAAGCCTGATCTTCCGCATTCAGGGTGGCGCCATCATCCAGGCGCTCCAGCAATGCATCTAAACGTTCATCATTTTCCAGTTTCGCCAGTTCTTCTTCCGGCGACAGGCGCGGCTTAGCTTCTGCCTTCGGTTTTGGCTGAGGTTTGGCCTTCGCTTTGGCTTCAACCACCAACGCTACCGGCACTTTACTGCCAATACGGGGATCTTTGGGCTGTGCCGCCGCTTTGTCTTTCTGGTTGGCGGACTCAACCTGGGTGCGTGAGCCTGAAGCATGACCACGGCGTTTTTTAAGACGTTTGCGATCACGAGCTTCCTGATCGAGCTCCACACGGCTTTTCTTTTTACTTTTTGACGTCGCCGCGCTGCTGCGTGGGGTGCGAGGTGCTTTTGATGGCTGGTTCATTGCGTGTGCTCTTAGGTGTGTAGATTCAGTATAGAAATGCTATACGATTGCGGCGGAATCTAGCAGAAAGTAGACAAAGAAAAAAGGCGGCAGGTTAAACCTGCCGCCTATTTCACACCTTCAAGTGAAGGATATTCCTACTCCGCACTCCATGCGTACACTCAACGTCCCAGTTTTTCCATCTGCTATAACCGCATTCCCTGCAACTATGTCCTTCATCCTGAAAAGGAAATTCGTCCCTGGTGCAATCCGTTAGCCTTCACTCTTCCTGAATGTGCTTCCCGCATGCATCCAAATTGCAGTTACTTCACCATCCATATGCTATTCATACGCTCCGGTACAAATAGTTTCAATTCCATCTGAAGCCATCCTGATACTCATTACACATCCTGTGTATTCCATGAGATTTATCACCCTTCCTGGATGTTCCTGTTTCCTTCGCGTCCTGCGTTGAGACCTACTTTACGCCTTTAGGAGTTGTACTCAAGGTACCTACAACAGACTTACAGTGATACTTTCACCACAAAAACACTAATCATTTGTTTTTTAAACAAAATTAATAAATGAACATTTAAATAAAGAGACATTACCCTCTATTGGAATGGCAAATGTCTTACACGATAGGAGCCAATTTGCTCGAATGGACTACTCGCTAGATGCATAAAAACTGAGAAAAACACCATTTTGATACCGATGCAGTTATAATCGCCCACCAGATAGCCATCCTCACGGAGACGAAAATTTTGACCAGCAAGAATTACAATTATCATGTGACCCTCTTCGTCACCAGTGCGCCCGATATTCGCCACCTTCCGGGGGATGAAGGTATTGAAGTGGCATTTGCCGGCCGATCCAACGCCGGTAAATCCAGTGCGTTGAATACCCTGACCAATCAGAAAGGGTTGGCGCGTACCAGTAAAACGCCTGGCCGTACCCAATTGATCAACCTGTTCGAAGTGGAAGAAGGTATTCGTCTGGTGGATTTGCCTGGCTATGGCTACGCAGAAGTCCCTGAAGAGATGAAACGCAAATGGCAGCGCGCGCTGGGGGAATACCTGCAGATGCGCAACTGCCTGAAAGGTCTGGTGGTACTGATGGATATCCGCCACCCGCTGAAGGATCTCGACCAGCAGATGATTCAATGGGCTGTTGATGTCGGCACGCCCGTGCTGGTGCTGCTGACCAAAGCCGATAAACTGGCGTCCGGCGCGCGCAAGGCACAGCTGAATATGGTGCGTGAGGCCGTGCTGCCGTTTATGGGGGATGTTCAGGTTGAAGCCTTCTCTTCACCGAAAAAAATTGGCGTCGACAAGCTGAGCCAAAAGCTAAACACCTGGTTTAATGAGATCCCACCCGAGGTACTGCCGGAAGAGGACGAAATCGGCGGAGAATAACCGTTGGTTGAGTAAACAGCCGATGTGGAGACATCGGCTTTTTTTACGTCTACAGATCGCCACGCTGTGCTTTATTTTGTTACCTAGTTACATTTCTGACTAAAAACCTTCAGAAAGACTTATGGCAAAACTGAGGGAATAATGCAGATAAAAACAGGGGGTTATCGACCATTGGCAGGAAAGGGAATAAACAGAGAAAGCTATATTGGCCTTTGTTTACACAATAAAAAACGCCCCAGTCAAAACCGACTGGGGCGGCTAATATTAAGCCAAATCCGATTACGTGAAGTAAAAGGTCTGAAAAGATAGAACATCTTACCTCTGTACCCTACGCCTGTAACTCTACATCATTTTTTCACAGCGCAAAAGAATTTTTTGTAGTTTAGTTACACAGTATAAAGGCTAAGAACGGCGATATTGGGGAAACAATCGCCGTATATTGTAGCTTAATTACGAAAAATGCTTAGGTTATCGCCAGTTAGATGCCATCCCCTGAAGAACGCAGCAAAGCAATCAGTGGGCTTCATCCCAGTTTTTACCAACGCCGATATCCACCTTCAGTGGTACCGCCAGTTTCATACCGCCTTCCATCAGTTCGTGAATGCGCTGGCTCGCCTCTTCAATGGCCGATTCATGCACTTCAAACACCAATTCATCATGTACTTGCATGATCATGCGCACTAACGGCTTTTCCTGCGCTTGCAACCAGGCATCCACTTCTATCATCGCACGCTTGATGATATCCGCTGCGGTACCTTGCATCGGGGCGTTAATCGCCGCTCGTTCAGCTGCCTTACGGCGCATCGCGTTACTGGAACGTACGTCTGGCAGATACAACCGGCGACCATCCAGCGTGCTAACATAACCCTGCTCAGAGGCTTGCTGGCGAGTACGCTCCATATATTCCAACACACCAGGGTAGCGTTCGAAGTAAAGGTCCATATAGCGCTGGGCTTCGCCACGCGGGATCCCCAACTGACGCGCCAGACCAAACGCACTCATGCCGTAAATCAGGCCAAAGTTAATTGCCTTGGCACTGCGGCGCTGTTCGCCGGTCACTTTGTCGAGCGGCAAACCAAACACTTCTGCCGCTGTTGCGCGGTGAATATCTTTGCCTTCAGCAAAGGCCTTCAACAGACCTTCGTCCTGCGACAGATGAGCCATGATACGCAGCTCAATCTGCGAGTAGTCAGCAGCGACAATACGGTAACCTTCCGGCGCAATAAACGCCTGACGGATACGACGGCCTTCGTCGTTACGCACCGGGATATTCTGCAGGTTCGGATCGCTGGAGGAAAGACGCCCAGTTGCCGTCACTGCCTGATGATAAGAAGTATGCACCCGCCCGCTAACTGGATTGATCATCAGCGGTAGCTTGTCGGTATAGGTGGTTTTCAGTTTCGCCAACCCACGGTATTCCAGCAGTACTTTTGGCAATGGGTAATCAAGCGCCAGCTCGGCCAAAACCTCTTCATTGGTTGAAGGTGCACCACCGGGGGTTTTCTTCAAAATTGGTAACTTCTGTTTTTCATACAAAATTGCCTGGAGCTGCTTGGTTGAAGCCAGATTAAATGGCTCTTCAGCCAGTTCATGCGCTTGCACTTCAAGCTCTGCCAGGCGTTTAGCCAACTCTTTGGAATGTGCTGCCAGAATATTTTGATCGATCAGCACACCGGTTCGTTCGATGTGCGAAAGTACCGGCAGCAACGGCATTTCAATTTCATTGAATACCGTCAGCAGATCTTCACTTTCTTTCAGTTTTGGCCACATCGCCAGATGTAACTGCAGCGTAACGTCGGCATCTTCAGCAGCGTAAGGCCCAGCTTGCTCAAGGGCAATCTGGTTAAAGGTCAGTTGATTTTTCCCCTTACCTGCAATCTCTTCAAAGGTAATGGTTTTATGACCTAGATGGCGATCGGCCAGACTGTCCATATCGTGGCGACCGCTGACGCTGTCCAGTACGTAGGACTCAAGCATGGTGTCATAAGCAATACCACGCAGATCGATGTCATAGCGCGCCAGCAGGCTCTTATCAAACTTCAGGTTCTGCCCAACCTTCAGCGCCTTTTCGTCTTCCAGCAACGGCTTCAGGGTGGCCAACACGTGTGCACGATCCAATTGAGAGGGAGCATCAAGGTAATCATGTGCGACCGGCAAATAGGCAGCTACACCCGGCTCAATAGCAAAGGACAAACCAATCAGGTTAGCGGTTAAGGTATCCAGGCCATCAGTCTCGGTATCAAAGGCAAATACGTCCGCTTTTTTCAGGCGTGCTATCCAATCAACAAAGGTTTCTTCATCAAGGATCGTGACATAACCTTCCTGCGACAGTGTGGCTTCACTGGCAACCTTAGGTGTTTCAGCCGCTACCGCCGGTTTTGCTCCGGTACTGGCTTTACGTCCGCCACCTTTATTTTCTAACCAAGTGCCAGCCTCAACGTCTGCCATCCAACGCTTGAATTCGTAGCGTTTAAACAGCGCCTGTAACTGATCAACATCTGGCTGATTCACTTGCAGTTCGCCGCAGCTTAGTTCCAACTCGACATCGGTTTTAATCGTCGCCAGCTTATAAGAGAGGTAAGCCACCTCTTTATTCTGCTCCAATTTGGCAGCGATAGTTTTAGCACCACGGAAACTCAGCGTGGCGATGCTGTCGAGATTAGCATAGAGCGCATCCAATCCTCCCAGCCCTTGCAGCAGCGCCTGAGCGGTTTTCTCACCAACGCCAGGCACACCGGGTATGTTATCTGACGAGTCACCCATCAATGCCAGAAAATCGATGATCAGCTCCGGTGGAATGCCGTATTTATCACACACTTCCTGTGGACCAAGAATAGTGTTGTTCATGGTGTTGATCAGGGTGATATTTGGCGTCACCAGTTGCGCCATATCCTTGTCACCGGTACTGATCAATACCGCGTGGCCGGCCTTTTCCGCCTCTTGTGCCAAGGTGCCAATCACGTCATCAGCTTCCACTCCTGGCGTCACGATCAGCGGCAGCCCCATGGCCTTCACCATTTGGTGCAGAGGTTCGATCTGCGCACGCAAATCGTCCGGCATCGGTGGCCGGTGTGATTTGTATTCGGCAAACAGATCATCACGGAAAGTTTTGCCTTTGGCGTCGAACACCACCGCCACATGGCTAGGGGTGTACTGCAGAAGCAGGCTGCGCAGCATATTCAGCACACCGTACATCGCCCCGGTCGGCTCGCCAACGGAGTTGGTTAGCGGTGGGAAGGCATGATAGGCACGATAGAGGTAGGAAGAACCATCTACCAGGATTAATGGGTTTTCTGCAATCTGGGCCATAGTGTTTCTTTTTAATTCGTGAAAAGACTGAGCTAAGCATGCCATAGCTAGCCGCTGGTGACGAACCTTAGCGTGCATTGTCGATAAATTTGATGGGATTCTGCGAAGCGATCCGCAAGATCCTTCTTGTGGATAACTTTGTGCATAGAAAAGATAGCGAATTATAATAATGCGCTTATGATTATAGCTGAAAATAAAATTAGCATTTAAATCATAGTGTTAAATTGAATTATTTTATGCCTTGATATTAATCATCTTTCAAGCAATTTGTGGATATAACTTAAGCCAAATGCTAACAGCACAAATAATCGATTTTTGGCACCTCAATCGCCATAGCACAAGATTAACGATTTGCACGAGGACGTAATACTCGGCTATTTCTTTGTAGCCAAAACACTGGCTTCTAGCTGCGTTATCTTCCCCTGGTTTCTGTTAAAATATTTTTTCATCCGTAACAATGTTTTCATTCACCTTCAGCACTTAACTCATGCCAAAATTGTTATCCCCTGTTATTTTTATCCTCTCTACACTGCTCACCATTGTAGTGACGGTTTTATGCTCTATCCCTATCACTTTAGCTGGCGTTATTAAACTGTTGGTTCCGGTTCACACTCTTTGGCGACATATCTCCATCTTTACTGATTACATCATGTGGTGCTGGAGCCAAATCCTGGCACTGCTACTAAAAATTAACTTGGGTATACAATGGGATATTGATGGGTTGAAAGGGTTGGAAAAAAAGAATTGGTATCTGTTGATCGGTAATCATCAAAGCTGGTCTGATATTGTCGTGCTGTGTGTACTCTTCCGTAATCACATACCGATGAATAAGTATTTCCTCAAACAGCAGTTAGCCTGGATACCCTTCGTTGGCTTGGCCTGCTGGGCGTTGGATATGCCATTCATGAAACGCTATTCACGCTCCTATTTGCTGAAGCATCCGGAAAAGCGGGAACGGGATATCGAAACAACTCGTCGTTCCTGTGAGAAGTTTCGCCAACGCCCAACAACTATCGTTAATTTCGTTGAGGGCTCGCGTTTTACGGAAGCGAAAAAAATCAAAACTCACTCACCTTACCGTAATTTACTGGCACCCAAAGCGGCCGGTATTGCCTTTACGCTCAACGCACTTGGTAACCAATTTGATAAAGTATTGAATGTGACTCTGCTCTATCCTGATAACCAGGCGCACCCGTTTATGGATATGCTGTGCGGCCGGCTGAAACGCATTGTGGTAAGAATTGAATGCCTGCCGATTGATAAAACCTTGCACGGGGATTACTTCAACGACAAACAGTTCAAGCGCAAATTCCAGCTTTGGTTGAATACCTTATGGCTGGAGAAAGACCGCCTGCTTGATAAACTCAAGCGCCAGTACCGCTAAAAAACGCCGGATTAACCGGCGTTCGTTATCTTGTTTACACGTTATTTCTTTTCACTCAGGAATTTTACTACGTCAGCAAATTGCTTCACGTAAGCTTCCATTGAACTGGTATCCAAACCATCGGGCTTCACCATGTATTTGCCATTAACAAACATCGCTGGTACACCACGCAGTTGCAGATCTTCAGCCGCTTTCTCTTGCTGAACCAACAAGGATTTCACGACAAAGCTGTTCAAGGCCGCATCATAGTCTTCCGCGCTAACGCCTGCTTTCACGAAAACATTACGGATGTCATCTGGAGTTTGTACCGTTTGGGTTTTCTGTACGGCTTCAAACATCAGCGGAGTAATTTTATCTTCCACACCTAAGGCTATCGCCACAGCCCATGCTTGAGTCATCTGTTTGCCCAAGGGCCCCAGGAACTCCACATGATATTTGGTCATTTTGGTGCCAGCAGGCAAGGCCTTCTTCACGCTATCAGAAACATGATAAACCTCTTCAAACTGATAACAGTGTGGGCAGTAGAAGGAGAAAAACTCCAATACTTGCGGTTCACCGGTCACAGGTTTGTCCAAAGTGACATATTGATTGCCTTCACTGAATTGCGCAGCAGAGGCACTGAATGCCATCACCATGCCAACGAGTGCCAACCATATTTTCTTCATAAAACTAAACTCTCCATTATGTTAAAGCTTCAATACATTGGCGTCAGCTGCAGAGGAGGTTCCTGCAACAGCTTAACCTGCTCAGTAAATGCCTTAGTCTGAGATAACCAAAAATCAGACTCAGCCATCCACGGAAAACTTTTAGGGAATGCCGGGTCTTGCCAACGGCGTGCTACCCATGCCAGGTAATACACCATACGCATCGCCCGCAACGGCTCAATTAACGCTAGTTCACGCTGATCAAATTCGGCAAATTCACCGTAGGCTTCCAGCAAGATATCCAATTGCATCAACCGATCGCGACGTTCACCGTGTAACAACATCCACAGATCCTGCACTGCTGGCCCATTACGCGCATCATCCAGATCGACGAACAACGGCCCATCACGCCACAGAATGTTGCCCGGATGGCAGTCACCGTGCACACGCAACGGCTGCCAATCCAATTGCCAATGCAGTTTAATGACGGCAATCAGATTATCCATAGCGTTCAAAAAAGTATCGCGCTGAGCCTTGGGCACTAAAGCGCAGTTTGCCAAAACCTGCCGTGGCGCCGTGAGATACTCTTCAACGCCGATGGTGGGGCGCTCGGCAAACAAACTTTCGCTACCCACCTGATGAATACGACCCAGAAAACGCCCAACCCACTCAAGTTGCTCAAGACTATCTATCTCATATTGCCGGCCCCCCACACTGGGAAAGACGGTAAAAAAGAAACCCGCATGGGTATGTAGGGTATTTCCTTGCAACACCAGTGGTGCAACTGCCGGGATTTCAGCTTGGGATAGCTCAAGAGCAAACTGATGCTCTTCACCAATTTGTACTGCGCTCCAACGCTCCGGCCGATAAAATTTCACCACATAACGCTTACGATCTTCATCCATAAACTGATAAACGCGGTTTTCATAGCTGTTCAGCGCCGTCAGCCCGGAATCAACACGCAAACCAATCCCTTCCAAAGCATCCATAATCAGATCGGGAGAAAGGGTTTCAAAATTAAAAGCAGAGTTATTATTCATAACAGCCATTCAGTTCGCCAGATGACAGCACAGTGCCAAGTATGAGAAATAGTAGCACTAATCATCACTACAGATGACTGTCCCTGATGAGTGCTAATCTTTAATGACACCGCGAGCACGCAGCAATGCGGTTTTGAAGTCTTCTTCGTAATCTTTCTTCAGACCAGGGATCTGCTCGGTGCCAGCACTGCCGCGCATTTTAAGATGATAAATCAAAATATCATCGCTCAGATCCGCCAAGTCACCTTGAAAACCCGCTTCCTGCGCCAGCTTTTGCAGAAACTGGATCAGATTGAGATCCGGATCCTGCTGCCAGACCGGGTGGAGCAGCTCAATCAACTCGTTTACGCGATGCGTTTTCATACCAATATCATCCAGTGAAGTGAATAAACTCACAAAGTAGCAGGCTTATTCACGCAGTGAAAGAACCAGCTTGTCAATAAAGGTAAATCACCCTGTCCGCATGGGTTTAGCGCTACAATCAGTGCATTAGCAATACAGCAGAGTGATGGATGATGCATAAAGAAATAACCGGCGTTATTCTGGCCGGAGGGCGCTCTGCCCGCATGGCGGGTGAAGATAAAGGACTAATTCAACTGGGTGATAAAGCATTATACCAACACGTGTTGGCTCGATTAATGCCACAGGTTGGTCACCTAATTATCTGCGCCAACCGCAATCAGCAACGTTATAGGGAAAGCGGCTTACCAGTAGTAAGCGATCTAACGGCTGACTTCCCCGGCCCATTAGCCGGTATGTTGGCTGGGCTCCACTATGCCGATAATGAGTGGGTAGTCTGCGCCCCCTGTGATGTTCCAGACCTCCCTGACAATTTGGTTGAGCAACTATGGCAGCATAAAGGTACAGCGCTGGCTGCTTATGCCAGCGACGGCGAGCGCCCGCACCCCACATTAGCATTACTCCATACCAGCCTATTGGGTAACTTGACGGATTATCTGGCTAGCGGCGAGCGTAAGCTGATGCTGTTTATGGACGCCATAGGTGCGCAGCAGGTTGTATTCAATAACCAGCGACAGGCTTTCCGCAATTTAAATACGCCGGAAGATTGCCAGCAATGGTTGCAAGAGAAAGGAATCGTTAATGATTAACTCATTGCCCCCCTTACTCGCTATCGCAGATTATAGTGGCACAGGAAAAACGACGCTACTTAAACAATTAATTCCACTATTGAAACAGCAGCAGATACGGATTGGACTTATCAAGCATACCCATCATGATATGGATGTCGATACTCCAGGCAAGGACAGCTACGAGCTACGTAAGGCCGGAGCAAGTCAAACGCTGGTGGCTAACGATCGGCGTTGGGCGCTGATGACCGAAACCCCCGAACAGCAACCGCCGGATTTAATGTATTTGGCCAGCAGATTTGACAGCAGCAAGGTGGATTTAATTCTGGTGGAGGGATTCAAACATGAACCTATCAGTAAAATCGTTCTTTATCGCGAGGAAGTGGGGAAACCGCTTGAAAGTATGCTGGATAAATATGTTATTGCGGTGGCTAGCGATAAAAAAACTAACGACATACTGCGGCAATTAGATATCAATCGGCCAGAGGAGATCGCCGTATTTATTACACAATGGCTGAAGGAAATAAGAGAATAAGTCAGTCTATTGAACAAATTAATTCTGGGTTTAAATCTCAAAGCAAAAAGCCCCATGCTTTCGCATGAGGCTTTCTACTTTATTTGATGCCTGGCAGTGTCCTACTCTCGCATGGGGAGACCCCACACTACCATCGGCGCTACGGCGTTTCACTTCTGAGTTCGGCATGGGGTCAGGTGGGACCACCGCGCTATTGCCGCCAGGCAAATTCTGTTTC
>JBAQHZ010000021.1:0-3062 GCA_049288585.1 Chania sp. | reverse complement strand
GCCAACAATCATGCCAAAAGCATGTTCGAGCGCGATATCAACAATATGACCCAGTATTACGGCCAATATGCGCCGGAACTGCTGGGTAGCAAGTACGCTAAAGAGATTTGGGCGCTGTATCAGGAAGGAAATCTGACGCCGGAAACCGAACTGACCGGTAAGTTTATCGAAAGCGACAAACGCGCCGATGTCGGCTCAGTACTGGACGAAATCCAGGCAGCCAGCGATGAACATCAGCGCCAGTTGCTGGCGCGTAACGAAAACGAAGAGTAATCCATTCCCCCGGCAAACCGCCGGGGAGTTTCTGCCTGAACAGCGTCACAGCCAGCGCCGCACCCGCTGGCAAAACGCCGCATAGTCAGCCCCGAAACGCGTCCTGAGAAACGCTTCCTCACGCGGAACCTGCACCTTGTGCAGATAGATAAAGAACAGTAACCACCACAGCCAAACGCCGATGCCTCCCAATAGCACAGCCCAAGCGGCCAACAGCAGTAACTGCCCCAGATAGATCGGATTGCGGCTGAAGCGGAAAATACCGCTGACCAGCAGTGCATTAACCTGCTGCGGATTTTCTGGATGCAGCGTGGTTCCTGCACGGAAAAAATGCAGGCAGGCGCTGAACGTGATGGCTACAGAGGCCAGCAACAGCACCGTGGCCCCCAACAGGGTGGGAAGATGCCACTGCCAACCCTCAACAGACAGGCTAGGCGTGCCCAACATGCTCGCAGCGCAGGCCACCAGCACCACCGGCGGCAGAGTCAGCCAGTGAGTCCATTTTTTCATTGTGTCGCATTCCCTATATCCAGTGAATTTGAAGAGGCTTACAGCATTACGCCTCAAAGATTAACATGAGCATTCCCCTGCCCTGGCACTTTAGGCTATAACAGTTCACACCTCTCCAGCAGCAAAGGAAAACTGCATGGCCGATCACTCCCCGCAATTCTGGCGCGACACACGCTTGCCATTTGTTGAAGCGCGTGCCATTGCCGATGGCCGTAAAGTTTGTTATGCAATGCATAGCCATGAGTTTTTCTCTATCGGCGCCATTACTGCTGGCACCAGTAGCTACCTTAATGGTGAGCAGCGTCTGGAGGTAAAAACCGGTGACGTGGTGATCATCAACCCACAGCAAGCACATGGCTGTAACCCGATTGGCGATCGACGCTGGGCTTACATCATGTTTTATATCGACACCGCTTGGCTCGCCGTTTTGCAGCAGGATAATAGTCGCGATAGGCAACCAAGGTTTACGCCGTTTACCACCATCGCCAGCCATGATCCGATCTTATTTACCGGTCTGAATCATCTTTATGCCTTACTGATCGATCCGCTGCGCAGCCACTTGGAGAAACAGATCGCGTTGGTTGAATACTTTAGCGAACTGCCGATGCGTTTGGGCACAGCACCAAACATAACGCTAGAGATCAACCCCAAGCTGGAAACGGCGGCCGCGTTTATCCGCAACCACTGTACCCAATCACTGACGTTAGAGGCAATCTGCCAGGTTTCAGCCTTGTCCCCCTCCTATCTGATCCGCGCGTTCAAGAAACGCTATGGCATGACGCCGCACGCTTATCTGGTCAATCAGCGCATCCAGTATGGCCACCGGTTGTTGAAGCGCGGCTTCCCCATCGCCGCAGCCGCCAGCGAAAGCGGCTTTGCCGATCAGGCGCACTTTCAGCGCACCTTCAAACAACTGCTGGCGGCCACACCCGGCCAGTATCAAACCCCTTCGGCCAATAAGTAGCAGGCGCTGGCCGCCAAAAGCAGCGCCATCAAACGGTTGAAACGCTGCACGTTGCGCGCACTTTGCAGCAGGCCGCTGAGCATCGCACCGGTATAGGCCCAACAGGCCACCGAAACGTAGCAAATTACGCAGTAGATCGCCGCAAACTGCCACAGCAACTGCATCTCACCGTCACCGACAAACGCCCCCATGCTGGCCATCGAAGCCAACCAGGCCTTCGGATTCAGCCATTGCAACAACGCACCATGCCAATAAGAAGGCGCTTTTTGCCGATCGCCCCGCCCCAGTTGCCCGTCGTCAGCCGCAAGCTGATAGGCCATATAAAACAGAAAACCCACGCCAGCCCAGAGGATCAGCCGCGTCAGCCCCGGCCATAGCGCCAATAGCTCATGCAAACCGAGGCCGATCAACACCAGCAGCAAGGTAAAACCCAATGTCGATCCGGTAACGTGGCGCAGGCTGGCGTTAAAACCAAACTGCGCCCCGCTGCTGAGCGCCACGATATTCACCGGGCCAGGGGTAATGGAAGAGGCTAACGCAAAGGCGGCCATAGAAAGATAAAGCGTCATATTCAGCACCTGTAAAAAATTCACAGGTGCCAGCGTGCCGCTTCGCGGCGAGAGAGTATTGAACGGAATTGCCCTGCTGCCGATTATTTTCTGGCAGCCACTCGCCAGCGCGGCAAGCCGAAGGTATTCACCGCCATTCCCACCATTACCAGCAGTGCTCCGCCAATTTGCAGGGAAGACAGCGCCTCCCCCATCAGCAGCCAGGCGCTGGCCAACCCCACCAAAGGCACTAACAGCGCCAGCGGTGCCACACGCCAGGTTTCGTAACGCGCCAACAGACTGCCCCAGATGGAATAACCCAACAGGGTGGCAGCAAACGACAAATAGACGATCACCGCTACGCTGCTCATTTGCAGATGCAACAAACTGTTAAGTACCTGCTGGCGATCGTCAAACAGCACACTGCAAACCAAGAATGGCACGATCGGGATCAGCGCGCTCCACACCACCAGCGGTAAGATCCCCTGTTGTGGAAATATCGCCATGATTTTTTTGTTGGTGAGGTTACCGATGGCCCACGAAAATGCCGCGCCCAACGTCAATATTAATCCGGCCAAAGGCACCGCAGACGCCCCCTGATTGCGCAGGCTGGCCTGTGCCAGTAACAGCATCCCCAAAGTGGCAACTACCATTCCGATAACCTGATACACACGCAGCCGTTCGGCAAAAACCAGCATCCCCAACAGTAACGTGAAGAAAACCTGCGCTTGTAGCACCAGCGAGGCCAACCCCGCAGGCATTCCCAC
>JBAQHZ010000020.1:0-10636 GCA_049288585.1 Chania sp. | reverse complement strand
AGGGCAGCCAACACCCAAGCAACTTGAAGTATGACGGGTATATTAACATTAAGGGTTGTCTCAGACTGTCAGTATGTTAGGGTATATGGCTCTCTTATTTTCTATTAGGAAATTTTTATCGTTTGATAATACATCACAGGAAGCAGATATTTGCATGGCTATTAAACTTGAAGTAAAGAACTTATATAAGATATTTGGTGAAAACCCCGAACGGGCATTTAAGCTGCTTAAACGCGGCCTGACAAAAGATCAGATACTGAAAAAAACGGGATTATCACTTGGCGTAAAAAACGCCTCTCTGGCCATTGAAGAAGGCGAGATATTTGTCATCATGGGGCTTTCCGGTTCCGGTAAATCCACCCTGGTACGCCTTCTCAATCGTCTGATAGAACCCACGCGCGGTCAAGTACTGATTGACGGCGAAGATATCGCCCAAATATCCGACACGGCATTGCGTACCGTGCGGCGAAATAAGATTAGTATGGTGTTCCAATCATTCTCTTTAATGCCACACCTGAGCGTATTAAATAATACCGCTTTTGGCATGGGATTAGCGGGCATACCGTTACAAGAACGTCAGGAAAAAGCCTTGGATGCATTGCATCAGGTTGGGTTGGAAAATTATGCCAACTCTTACCCTGATGAACTCTCTGGAGGTATGCGTCAACGGGTGGGATTAGCCCGCGCGCTGGCGAATAATCCGGATATATTGTTAATGGATGAAGCCTTCTCTGCGCTCGATCCATTAATTCGTGCTGAAATGCAGGATGAATTAGTCAAATTGCAGGATAAACATCAGCGCACCATCGTGTTTATTTCCCACGACCTGGATGAAGCCATGCGTATTGGCGATCGCATTGCGATTATGCAAGGCGGCGAAGTGATTCAGGTGGGGACACCGGACGAAATATTAAATAATCCGGCCAACGATTACGTTCGAGCCTTCTTCCGCGGCGTGGATGTCAGCCACGTTTTCAGTGCAAAAGATATCGCCCAGCGTCGCCCGGTCACCCTGATTCGTAAAACCCACGGTTTCGGCCCACGTTCGGCACTGCAACTGCTGCGCGAAGAAGACCGCGACTATGGTTATGTGGTTGAACGCGGAGAAAAATTTGTTGGTGTGGTATCGATAGATTCGCTCAAAAAGGCGTTGGCGACCAAGCAAACGCTGGACGAGGCTCTGCTAGATACTCCATTCCCTGTCCCAGCGGATATGCCGCTGAGTGAATTGATCTCACTGGTAGCGCAAGCACCCTGTGCCGTGCCGGTGGTAGGGGAAAATAACAACTATATCGGAATCATTTCCAAGGCCATGCTGTTGCAGGCTTTAGACAAAGAGGGCCCAACGAATGAGTAATCAACAGGATCCGTGGGCGACTGCTTCCACAACAGCTAACGATGCCAGCGCAGCCACCAGCAGCGACCCTTGGTCTACCGGCGCAGCGGTAGACGGCGCAGCGTCTGCGGGCTCTCACGATGCCGCCACTCAGGCCGCACAAGGGGCCGACTGGCTGAACAGCGCTCCGGCTCAGCCAGAGAGTTTCAGCCTGCTCGACCCTTTCCATAACACCTGGATACCGCTGGACTCCTGGGTCACCGAAGGCATCGGCTGGGTGGTGCAGCATTTCCGCCCGCTGTTCCAGGGCATTCGCGTGCCGGTAGACTTCATCCTCAGCGGTTTCCAGCAGTTGCTGTTGGGCATGCCAGCACCGATCGCCATTGTGCTGTTCTCGCTGATCGCCTGGCAGATCACCAGCCTGGGGATGGGTGCCGCCACGCTGGTTTCGCTGGTGGCCATCGGCGCGATCGGTGCCTGGTCGCAAGCGATGGTTACGCTGGCGCTGGTGCTCACTGCGCTATTCTTCTGCCTCCTTATCGGGTTGCCGTTGGGCATTTGGCTGGCACGCAGCAAACGCGCCGCCAAAGTGATTCGGCCGCTGCTTGATGCCATGCAAACCACACCGGCCTTCGTTTATCTGGTGCCGATCGTCATGCTGTTTGGTATCGGTAACGTGCCTGGGGTGGTAGTGACCATTATCTTCGCGCTGCCGCCGATTGTGCGCCTGACCATTCTGGGCATCAATCAGGTGCCGGAAGATCTGATCGAAGCCGCCGAATCTTTCGGTGCCAGCCCGCGTCAGTTGCTGTTTAAAGTGCAACTGCCGCTGGCCATGCCGACCATTATGGCTGGCGTTAACCAGACGCTGATGCTGGCGCTGTCGATGGTGGTGATCGCCTCAATGATCGCCGTCGGAGGTTTGGGCCAGATGGTGCTGCGCGGGATTGGCCGCCTGGATATGGGGCTGGCCGCCGTCGGTGGGGTGGGTATTGTCATTCTGGCGATTATTCTCGATCGCCTTACCCAGTCGCTGGGCCGCGATCGCCGCAGCAAAGGGATCGGCCGTTGGTACGCCCACGGCCCTATCGGGCTGATGACGCGTCCGTTTATCAAAAAAGCCTAACGAGGCTGCTGACAACGTAGCCTTTTAGCCCGAGATACCCGGATCTCGCGCACCTTGGGGCACTCCGGCGGCTTACGCCGCTACGACCCCTTCGGCACGCTCTCCCTAATAACGGGCTTTGTCAGTAGTCTGTCTTTACCGCCGGTGGCGCTTTGCCCCGGCGGGCTATCAAAAAACTAGAGGAATAACTATGCGCACCACAGGAATCTGGGCCATTGCCCTTACCACACTGATTGGCTCACAGGTTGCCTCCGCTGCTGATTTGCCGGGAAAAGGTATTGCGGTACAACCGGTACAAAGCACCATTTCTGAAGAAACCTTCCAGACGTTGCTGGTCAGCAAAGCGCTGGAAAAACTCGGCTATGACGTGAAAGAGATCCGCGAGGTGGATTACAACGTGGCCTACACCTCTATCGCTTCCGGCGATGCCACCTTTATCGCCGTGAACTGGGATCCCCTTCAGGCCGATCAGTACCGTTCCGCCGGGGGTGATGACAAGTTCTATCGCGAAGGGGTTTACGTTAACGGCGCGGCACAAGGTTACCTGATCGACAAAAAAACCGCCGACCAGTATCAGCTCACCAACGTCGAGCAGCTAAAAGACCCGAAAATTGCCAAGCTGTTTGATACCAACGGTGACGGCAAGGCCGATCTGACCGGCTGTACGCCAGGTTGGGGTTGTGAGGCGATGATTAACCATCATATTAAAGCCTACGGCCTGAGCGATACCGTCGAGCATAACCAGGGCAACTATGCCGCGATCATTGCCGATACCATTACCCGCTTCAAGGAAGGCAAACCGATACTCTACTACGCCTGGACCCCTTACTGGGTCAGTGATGTGCTGGTGCCGGGCCGCGATGTGGTTTGGCTGCAAGTGCCCTTCTCGTCCCTGCCGGGTGACCAGAAAGGCATAGACACCAAGCTGCCAAACGGTGCCAACTATGGTTTCCCGGTCAATACCATGCGTATTGCCGCCAACAAGCAGTGGGCGCTGGCCAACCCGGCAGCAGCTAAGCTGTTCTCCATCATGAAATTGCCGATTGCCGATGTGAATGCGCAAAACCTGCGGATGCATGAAGGCCAAGCCTCGCAAGCAGACATTCAGAACCACGTCAATGGTTGGATCAAAGCCCACCAGGCAACCTTTGATGGCTGGGTGAAAACCGCCGCAGAAGCGGCAAAGTCATAACATTCCAGTGGGCAAAGCACGCTGCGCCCTGAGTTTGATGACACAGGCGCCTTCTAGCCCGAGATACCCGGGTCTAGCGCACCGAGGGGCACTCCGACGGCTTACGCCGTTACGACCCCTTCGGTACGCTCCCCCTAATAACCCGCTTTGTCAGCCGTTTGTGGGCGCAGCACGCTGCGCCCTTTCCCCTGTAGGTAAACAGCTCAAACCGTTATGCGGTTTTGGAATCAGCTAGAATTAAACATTGTTTTAACAACCTGCCTTACCCGATACTCTGCACCACTGACTATTTCTTTGACTGAACACCGATGAACCCGCAAACCGAAAATCAGGGCCTGAGCCCGGCATTGACCCTTATCATCGCCATGGCTACCGGCCTGGCCGTCGCCAGTAACTACTATGCCCAACCGTTGCTGGAAACCATCGCGCAAAGTTTTAATCTGTCGGTCAATCAGGCCGGATTTATCGTCACAGCCGCGCAGCTCGGCTATGCGGTGGGCCTGCTGTTTCTGGTGCCGCTTGGCGACATGTTTGAACGCCGCGGGCTGATCGTGTTTATGACGCTGCTGGCAGCCGGTGGCATGCTGATCACCGCCGCATCCAGCACCTTATCCATGATGATCCTGGGGACCGCCCTCACCGGGTTGTTCTCGGTGGTGGCTCAGTTGCTGGTGCCGTTGGCCGCTACGCTGGCCCGCCCGGAGAAACGCGGTAAAACCGTCGGCGTTATTATGAGTGGTCTGCTGCTGGGGATCCTGCTGGCGCGTACCGTTGCCGGCGCTCTGGCGGCCATCGGTGGCTGGCGCACCATTTACTGGGTTGCCAGCGTGCTGATGATCCTGATGGCGCTGATCCTGTGGCGCACCTTGCCACGCTATAAACTGCATTCTGGCCTGAATTACCCACAGTTGCTGAAATCCATCTTTTCGCTGTTCTGCTTCACGCCGCTATTGCGCACCCGCGCCATTATCGGCGCGCTGTCATTCGCCAATTTCAGCATTTTGTGGACCTCCATGGCGTTCCTGTTAGCCGCCCCGCCGTTTAACTATTCCGAAGGGGTGATTGGGCTGTTTGGCCTGGTGGGTGCGGCCGGTGCTCTGGCAGCGTCACGCGCTGGGCACCTGGCGGATAAAGGTAAAGCCGGGCTGACCACCAGCATAGGTTTGATACTGCTATTGCTGTCCTGGATCCCGATCGCACTGGCGAAACACTCCCTGTGGGCCTTGATTATCGGCATTCTCGTGCTCGATCTGGCTGTCCAAGGTGTGCATGTCACCAATCAAAGCGTGATTTACCGCATTATGCCGGAAGCTCGTAATCGCTTGACCGCAGGCTATATGACCAGCTATTTCATTGGTGGGGCGCTGGGTTCCTTGCTTTCCGCCGCTGCTTATCAACATGCAGGTTGGAATGGCGTCGCCGCTATTGGGGGTATTTTGTGCCTGCTGAACCTGCTGACCTGGTGGCGAGGGAAACGTCATGATCCACTGGGATCGGTAATTTCTTAGTTAGCAAACATATAGTTATTTTTGTTATTTATTAAATACCAGAGAGTATAAACCACACTAACTCTCTGGTATTGTTATCGGGATAAATTATTAGTGCCCTATACCCGATAGCCTTCAAAATGCAGATCGATGGTGGCTGAGTCAATCTCAGGGAGTTTATCCCCAAGTAAATGGGGTTAAAACGCGCCCCATTGCCGCAGATTAAAAAATAGCGGGTATATATTCTGTGACCCGAATACTCATGCAAAACCCTGTTGCCGTAGCTTTCTGTTACCTTGTCATTCCTTCCGCCAAACAGAACGCTGCGGAACTTTTCTGCATTCAGTAAATAAATCTTATGTATTTCAACCAGCGGGAAAACTGAATTTGTGTCTTTACTCACAAAGCCATATAGATTGTGATGTTAATCATTTACAAATGGCTTACAAATGACACGAATTGCTAAATTATTCCCCTTGCTGAAGATTTACATTATTAATAACTATCGTTACTATACCGAACGAAATTAATGAGGCTAAAGATTATGGAAAGTTCGTTTACGCCCATAGAACAAATGCTTAATTTCCGCGCTAAACGCCAGGCAAACTTCCCTTACCAGGAAATTCTACTGACTCGCCTTTGCATGCACATGCAAAGCAAGCTGCTGGAAAATCGCAATAAAATGCTGAAAGCACAGGGAATCAACGAAACCTTGTTTATGGCGCTCATTACGTTGGATGCGCAAGAAAGCCACAGCATTCAACCTTCTGAGCTAAGCTCAGCCTTGGGTTCTTCACGCACTAATGCGACCCGCATTGCCGATGAACTGGAGAAACGCGGTTGGATTGAGCGCCGGGAAAGCGACAATGACCGCCGGTGCCTGCATTTGCATCTGACTCCTGCCGGAGAGGCGTTTATCGGCCAACTGCTGCCGCCGCAGCACAAATGTCTGCATTTCCTCTGGTCCACGCTGAATGACGAAGAGCAGCAGCAGCTTGAAAAACTGACGCGTAAACTCTTGGTACGCCTGGATCAGATGGAAGTTTCAGAACAGTTATCACCCTAGTTTCTGTTCAGGTAATTAATTTATGCGATCCCCGTTAAACTGGAGATTAACCCCGCTGTGCGCTGTTTTACTGCTGGCGGGGTGTGCGTCTACCGACAATATCGCCCCACAATCCAAACTGATGGATCCGCAACACCTGCAACTTGCACAGCCTAAAGTCAGTTCACTGGCCGTTAGCCCACAGTGGTGGCGCACGCTGAATGACCCACAGCTTGATGTGCTGATGACCCAAACGCTGCAAAGCTCACCGTCGCTCAAACAAGCGGCCGCCCGCGTGCGTGAAGCCCAGAGCGTGGTCGGTGAAGCCAGTGCCGCCAACGGCCCGAACCTGGATCTCAACGCCAGCAGCGATCGCCTGCGTGTATCGCAAAACACCAATCAGGGTTTCGGCTACCCGACATCACCCATTTATGAAACCAGTAGTTCACTGGGCCTGAATCTGGCCTACGAATTCGACTGGTGGGGTAAATATCGCGATCGGGTGAACGCAGCAAACGCCCAGGTCGACGCCGCACGCGCCGAACAGGCACAGGCGGCACTGACATTGACCAGTTCAGTGGCCTCAGCTTATTACCAGTTGCAGGCAAATTATGCGCTGGAAAAAGTACTGCAACAGGAAGTAGACAACAACCAGCGTCTGGCCGATCTACGCCAGCAGCAATACAAAGCCGGGATCTACGGCGTTGATATTCCGCAGCAGATTCTGGCACAGGCCGACGGCGCCAAGCAGAAAATCATCCAGTTGCAGTCACAGATTGAACAGCTTAAGCACCAACTGGCGGCATTAACGGGCCAGGGCCCGAATGCGATGCAGTCTCTGCATCCGGTGGCATTGCCCGCTGAGGCGCTGTTGGCCCCGAAAGGTGAACTGACCGCCGATTTACTGGGCAAACGCCCAGACATCGCGGCACAGCGCCAACTGGTGGAGTCATACAACCAGCGCGTCAGTGCGGCGCGTAAAGAGTTTTACCCCAGCCTGTCGATTTCAGCCTTTGCCGGTTTGAACACCACCAATGTGGGTGGTACCAGCCCGAATCTGCTTGAAGCGGCGAGCCAAGCCTGGAGCCTGATGCCGGCGATCTCTTTGCCGATCTTTCACGCCGGTGCGCTGCGCAGCAAGCTGGGTGAGGAGTCTGCACTCTATGATGAAGCGGTGGAATCCTATAACCAAACTATCCTGAATGCGGTACAGGAGACGGCCGATGCCATTACTGTTCAGCAAAGCCGTGCCAAGCAACTGCAACAGGCAGCTGCGGCGGCCGAATCCGTGCAGCAGGTGTACCGAGTCGCTAACGCCCGATACCGGGCAGGGATCATCGGGCGCGACGAACTGTTGACCAGCCAGACGCAGCTATTACAGCAGCAACAGGCGGAACTGAGCGCCAACAGCAATCTGATGCAGGCGAAGATAGGATTGGTTCGTGCGCTAGGCGGTGGCTATCAAGCCTCGGCGGCGGATTCGAAAGCCTAGTAAATACCTATAAATAGAGAGCGTGGAGAACACCATGAGTGCAAGCGCGGAGATTCAACCCTCGCAGCAACCGAAGGGCAAAAAGAAGCAGCGTAAATTTTGGCTGCTGCTGCTGACGGTTATTTTTATTGTTATTGGGGTGGCCTATTTAGTGTATTGGTTCCTGGTGCTGCGTCATCATCAGGAAACGGATAACGCCTATGTCGCCGGTAATCAGGTGCAAATCATGCCGCAGGTGTCCGGCAGCGTGAACAGTGTGACGTTCGACAGCACGGATTTCGTGCGGAAAGGGGATGTTCTGCTGACGCTCGACCCTACCGATGCCGAACAGGCGTTTGAACGCGCCAAAACCGCGCTGGCCAACAGCGTGCGCCAAACGCATCAACTGGTGATCAACAGTAAGCAGTATCAGGCCAACATTGCGCTGCGCAAATCTGAACTGAGCAAGGCTGAAAACGATCTCAAGCGCCGTGTGGTGCTGGGCAGCGTGGATGCGATTGGCCGCGAAGAATTGCAGCACGCACGCGAAGCGGTAGACAGTGCCAAAGCGGCGCTGGAAGTGGCGGTACAGCAATACAACGCCAATCAGGCGATGGTGCTGAATACCCCGCTGGCAAAACAGCCCGCTATTTTGCAGGCGGCCGCGCAGATGCGTGATGCCTGGATGGCGCTGCAACGTACCCGCGTGATCAGCCCGATTACCGGCTTTGTCTCGCGCCGCAGCGTGCAGGTCGGCGCGCAGATCTCGCCAGGAACGCCGCTGATGGCGGTGGTTCCGGCCGATCATCTCTGGATCGATGCCAACTTTAAAGAAACTCAGATCGCCAATATGCGTATTGGCCAACCGGCTACCGTGATCAGCGACGTTTACGGCAGTGACGTGGTGTTCAAAGGTAAAGTGGTAGGTATCGATATGGGGACCGGCAGTGCTTTCTCGCTGCTGCCAGCGCAAAACGCCACCGGTAACTGGATCAAAGTCGTACAGCGTTTACCGGTGCGTATTGAGTTGGATCCCGAGCAGATTGCTGAACATCCGCTGCGGATCGGCCTTTCGACCTTGGTCACCATCGACACCAGCAATCGCGATGGGCAGATACTCTCCAACGTGGTGCGCGAACAACCGCGCTATGAAACCAGCGCACTGATGCTGGATCTGGCACCCGTTGACCAGATGATCGCCGATGTGATCCATGCAAACGCAGGTTAAGCGCGCGGGAGGCTACCTTGGCACAAAAACCGCTTGAAGGTGCCCAGCTCGCCTGGATGACGATCGCGCTGGCCATGGCGACCTTTATGCAGGTACTGGACTCCACCATTGCCAACGTTGCAATACCAACCATCGCCGGTAACCTCGGGTCTTCCACCTCGCAGGGCACCTGGGTGATTACCTCGTTTGGGGTGGCGAACGCCATCTCCATTCCGATCACCGGTTGGTTGGCGAAGCGTATCGGTGAAGTGCGCCTGTTCCTGTGGTCCACGGCGCTGTTCGTCCTCGCCTCTTGGCTGTGTGGTATTTCCAACAGCCTGGGCATGCTGATCTTCTTCCGCGTGATCCAGGGGGTGGTGGCCGGGCCGCTGATCCCACTGTCGCAAAGTTTGCTATTGAACAACTATCCCCCCGCCAAGCGAGCGATGGCACTGGCGCTTTGGTCGATGACCGTGATCGTTGCGCCGATTTTCGGGCCGATTCTTGGCGGGTATATCAGTGATAATTATCACTGGGGCTGGATCTTCTTTATCAATATCCCCATCGGGCTATTTGTCATTCTGGCTGCGATGTCGACGTTGAAAGGCCGGGAAACCAAAACCGAGATCAAACCGATTGATACCGTTGGGCTGGTTCTGCTGGTGGTGGGTATTGGCTCGCTGCAAATCATGCTCGATCAAGGTAAAGAGCTGGACTGGTTCAACTCGACGGAGATTATCGTCCTGACGGCAGTAGCCGTGGTGGCGCTGGTGTTCCTGGTGGTGTGGGAGTTGACTGACGATCACCCGGTGGTGGATTTGTCGTTATTCAAATCGCGCAACTTTACCATCGGCTGCCTGTGTATCAGCCTGGCATACATGCTGTATTTTGGGGCGATTGTGCTGTTGCCGCAGTTGCTACAGGAGGTGTATGGCTATACCGCCACCTGGGCAGGCTTGGCGTCCGCGCCGGTGGGGCTGATCCCGGTGTTGCTGTCGCCTATCATCGGCAAATTCGGTAACCGGCTGGATATGCGCCGCCTGGTCACCTTCAGCTTCATTATGTATGCCGTGTGCTTCTACTGGCGCGCCTATACGTTTGAACCGGGGATGGATTTTGGCGCTTCGGCATGGCCGCAGTTTGTGCAGGGCTTTGCCATCGCCTGCTTCTTTATGCCGCTGACCACCATTACCTTGTCAGGATTGCCGCCCGATCGCATTGCCGCCGCGTCGAGCCTGTCGAACTTTCTCCGTACGCTAGCGGGTTCTATCGGTACCTCGATCACCACCACCTTGTGGACCCGGCGTGAATCGATGCACCATGCGCAGCTGACGGAGTTTGTGACTCCGTTCAACCCACAGTCGCAGGAGATGTATACCAAGCTTGAACAGCTTGGGATGAGCAAGCAGCAGGCTTCGGCGTATATCGCCAATGAGATCACCGCACAGGGGCTGATTATCTCGGCTAACGAGATTTTCTGGCTGTCTGCGGGCGTGTTCCTGGTCCTGCTGGCGCTGGTGTGGTTCGCCAAGCCGCCATTCAGTTCCGGCGGCGGTGGCGGTGGCGCTCACTGACCGAGCGATAAACAAAAACAGGCGCTCACAAGTGCTTGTCAGTTAAAGTTAACTTGTTCCCTCGCCCTTGGGCTGTCTCTTGTTCACATCTTGAGGTAGGGGAATGAGTGTTTATTTAGGTCGCTAAACATATTGTGTACACATTGGCAATGTGATGAACGCGCCGTCCGTGGCGCGGTCGCTTATGCGCCGTGTCTG
>JBAQHZ010000019.1:0-7828 GCA_049288585.1 Chania sp. | reverse complement strand
GCTCGGCCGCCGCGGCATTCTGCGCCGCTTCGACCGCGCTGATTTGTGCCTGGTTGACCGTGGTGTTTTCCAGATGCGCACCGCCGATCGTCACGTTACCGTAGCCGCTGATGACGCCGTCAATGGTCATCAGGGCGGTGGTTTCATCCAGATTGTAGGTTGGGTACCAATGGTTGGTATTTCTGTCGTAGTGATCGACAATAAACTCCTGCCGCCGTTCATTCACCGAATACCCTCGGTTGATGATGTTGGCGGTGCCGTCGATGGTCAGATTACCGTTGGAACTGATGGTGCTGGCGTCATTCAGCAATTGCTCACCAATATGCAGGGCCATATTGCCACCGGAAAGCAGATACGCCCCAACACCCGCCGACACCAATTTGTCGCGGGTCACTGTGCCGGTCGCCGTGCGCTCACGGAGGTTGTTGTAGTCGGTCACAAACGGCGCTGCGGCGATGTCGATATGCAACTCAGGGTTCCACTGCTCCAGCCTGCCCCGGTCATGCTCGCGCCAGACCGTGTTGTGGTACGGTGTCGGTACCGTATTCTGCCGGAAACCACGCGTTTCATAGAAGGTCATGGCATAACTGCCATCGGCATTCGGGATCAGCGCCAGGTAGTTGACCCACAGGCTGATCAGTTGGCCCTGATTGTCCTTCACCTGAACTTCCGCCCGTTTGGTAACAGCGTCAATATTGAGCAGGGTGCCATACGGGTTGCTCGCTGCTGCGGCATCATCGCGGAAGGTCAATTGCTGAGTGGTCGGGGCCATAGAGGCCAGATCGGTATTCACTCCAGAGCCATAAGATCGCCAGTAGTAGTTATAACGGTGCCAGCTGTACTCACTGCTCTCCGCGTCACGCGTAATCTCCAGCCCTTCACGCAGGTTGTCGAAGCGTTTGGCGGTCAGGGTCAGATCCCCTTCCGCTTCAATATTGCTGGCACGGTTTTCAATCCAATCTCCACTGGTAAGCTGCAACGTTCCGGCGCTGTAAATCAGTGCGCCATCACGGTTGGTTAACCGCTCGCCGGTCATCAGGCTGATGTTTTCCGTGGCGGCAATCAGGGCGGCGCGGCCATGGTTGTCGATGATCCGGCTAGTGACCACCAGATTGTCCGCCATCAGCGTGGTCTGGTTATCCAGGCTATCGGCATTAATGGTCAGCGTATCGGCTTCGATGCGCCCCTGATTAGTCAACGCCCCGGTGGTCAGATGCAGTTGGTTAGCCACCAGGCTGGCCAGGTTGTTTAAATGCGCGCTGTAAAGCGTCAAATCGCCCGGCAGCAACCAATCCGCCAGGTTGGTCAATACGCCTGCGACGCTGAAGGTCACTGCGCTGTTGCTGCTGATGGTATCCCCGGCACGGTGGGTGTAATCCTGCTGCACGCTCAGTTGCAACGCCTGCTGGCTGAGCAGAGTGCCCGATTGGTTATCCAGCCATTGGGTCGCGACCGTTAATGCCCCGCCGCTTTGGATGTTACCGCCTTGGTTAAACAGCGACAGCGATCCGCCGCTGATGCTCAGCGCGTTATTGGCTAACAGATACCCTTGGCGGTTATCCAGCGAATCCAACTGTGACAGCGTCAGGGTGCCTGCGCTCTGCACGCGTCCTGCGGTATTATCCAGAGTGCGCGTATTCACGTTGGTCTGCGTGGTGCCAATCACCAGGCCACCGTCACGGTTGTTCACCTGCTGGGCATTCACGGTCAATGCACCCTGGCTGCTGATGATCCCTTGGTTGCGGTTATCCACACTCTCGCCGTTGAGCGTCAGCGCTTGGCTGGAAACCAATTGGCCCGCTTGGTTATCCACGCTGCCACCGCTCAGCGTGAGCGCACCGCCGCTGTGGATTTTACCCTGCTGATTATTGAGAGTGCTGAAATGATAATCGCCTGCGCCTTGGCTGATCACCATACCTGTGGCGTTGTCCAACTGGTTAGTCGCAAGCTGGAGGCTCCCCAGGCTGCTGATCACCCCTTGGGTATTCAGTAAACGATCGGCCGAGATCTGTTGCGCCTGATTGGCACGCAGCGTACCCTGGGTATTATCCAGAACGCCAGAAAGCTGCAGATTGAGCTGTTGTTGGCTATCAATCACCCCTTGGGCGTTCAGCAGCTGTACCGCGCTAATCTGCATCCCTTCGCCACTTTGCAGTTTGCCCAGGCGGTTATCCAGCGTGTCGTTTAGCGTCAGTTGCAGCTGTTTCTGGCTATAGAGCAGGCCATGTTGCTGGTTATCAATGCCCTGAGCCTGGATCCAGAGCTGCTCCCCCGCCAGCAGTTGCCCACCTGCGTTGTGTAGCACCCCGGCAGGCGTAGCGTGGGTGAGCCCTTGCAGCCACAGGCGGGCTTGTGCGCTGATCTTCCCGCCCTGGTTGGAGATGTCTTGCGCCGTGCGCAGCACCAGATTGGCAGCAGATTGCAATGTGCCGTATTGGTTATTCCAGGTGGTAGCGGTTAAATCCGCATCCTGCTGGCTAACGACTTCACCCTGTTGGTTATCGAACCCTTGGCTGATTGCCATCAGCGTGCCCAGGCTGCCAATCCACCCTTGGGTGTTAAAAATGTTCTCGGCCTGCAAGCGCTGTGCCCGTTGGCTGATGATGTTGCCGTTGCGGTTATCCAGTGCACGGGTGAACTGCATATCCAGCGAGTCTAACGCCTGGATCTCACCCTGAGTATTGAGCAGGCTGAGCGCACGCAGCGTGCTGCTGCCCCCGCTGGCCAGCTTCCCACCCTGGTTGTCCCATGCCCCGGCAAGGTTCAATGTCAGCGCCTGCTGGCTTTGTATCAGCCCTTGCTGGCGGTTGTTCAACTGCCCGCCGTTCAGTGACAGCGCCCCTCCGCTTAACAGCTTGCCCTCATCGTTATTAAACAGACTGAGCGCACCCCCTTGCCAATAGAGGTTCTGTTGTGCCGTCAGGATGCCCGATTGGTTGTTGATATTGCCGGTGGTGTTGAGGGTTAACTCACCGCCCGATTGCAGCTTGCCTGCGGTGTTATCCAGGCTGCCTGCCGTGACCTTGGCCTGCTTCGCCCCCAGCGCGGTGCCTTTGCGGTTATCCCAGTTCCCTAAGGTGCTGGCATCCAGCACATCGCCCGCTTCTATCAGCCCTTGCTGGTTATCGATCGACTGGCGAGCGTCAAGGCGTATTCCCCCTTGGCTGACTACCTGGCCCTGCGCATTGTTCAAAGCTTGCGCAGCGAGTTGCAGGTTCTGACCACGGATCTCACCGGCACTGTTATTCAGAGTACCTTGGCTGTTCAGGGTTAAATTCCCACCGGACAGTAGCTTACCCTGGCGGTTATCCGCGCCTTGCTGTGTGGTGATCGCCAGATGCGACTGGCTTTGCAGCGTGCCCTGCTGGTTATCCAACGCACCGAGATCCAGCTGTAAGCTGCCGTTACTGCCTATAATCCCTGATTGGTTAGCCAGCAGACCACTGACACGCCAATGCTGAGCGGTACCGTCCAACGCCACCAGCCGACCACGCAGGTTGTTGAGGGTGGCGCTATTCAGGCTGAGCTGTTGGGTTTCAATGCTGCCATCGGTGTTATCCAGCGCACCGGTCAGGGCAAAGCGGCTTTCACCGGCCCCCACCTGTGACCAGATACCCGTCTGGTTGAACAGGCTGTTGGCGGTGATTTGCCAACTGCCCGCGCGGATTTGCGCCTGCTGCGAGTAAACATTGCCCTGGCTGTTGACGGTGAACTGCTGGCTATCCACCTGCGCCTGTTGCAGGGCAACATCCCCGGCAAACGCCGTCAATACCGCCTGCTCGGCCGCCACACGGCTCTGGCTGACGTCTACCTTGCGGCCGGTAACGCTCACCTTTTTCTGGCTCATCAGGCTGCCGCTGGCACGAACATCCGCCTGGCTCTCGAGCGTTAAATCCGCTGGGCGGATCAGGGTGCTGTTCGCGTCACTGCCCGCTAAAAGATGGCCGCTGCTCTGGATCGCCTGTGCGGCTTGCAGCGTGACATTGCCCGCCGCGGCCAAAGTGCCGGATTGTGTGATCTCACCCTGGCGACTTTGTACGCTAAGCTGACCACCGCTGTACAATTTGCCCTGATGTTCAAGATTGTCGCGGGCGGCTAAGGTGATATCACCCCCGGCCTGCGTGTGAGGCTCTGCCGTGCCAGCCCGCCAGGTAAGCTTGCCTTCGCTGCTCACCACCAGGGTATTTTCGGCCTGCAAATGCCCGCCCTGATTGCGCACACCCACCCCGGCTTCTGTGCCGACCATGCGGATATGGCCGCTGTACATGCCGCCCATCTGGCCCATGTCGATCGCCAGTTCAGGGGCGCTGCCATCACTGCCTGCCAGTGCAGTGGCCGTTTTGCCATCTGCGCCAATCTGGTTGCGCCCTGCCACCACAGAAACGCCTTCTTTCGCCCAAACCCCGGCGTTCACCTGCACCGCTCGCGCCAGAATATCGACATATTCGGTGTCGTGACGCGAATCGCCATTCAGGCCGCCGCCTTGAACCTGGATCACCCCACGCTCAACGCGATAACCCGCCACACTGCCATCCGCATTCAGCTGCGGTTTACCGGTGGTCAAGGTCATGCGCCCGGCATTGATGGTGCCACAGCCGTCACACAGTATGCCTGACGGGTTGGCCACCACCACTTGTGCCTTGCCGCCCGCGACTTCCAGAAAACCGCGCAGTTGGCTAGGGTTGTTGCTGTTGACTTCATTGATGATGACTTTGGCGGGTGCCGCATTCGGATCGAGCTTGGCGTTACCCTGGATATAGCCCGCCAGTTGGGTGGAAGTCATCACCGCAGAGTTGTTGAGGATCGCCCCTTGCTTGTCGACATCAAACTGCTGGTACTGGTTGTGTGATACCCCGGCCTGATTCGGAGCATTGATATTGACCTGCGGCACACCATTTTGGGTATTGATCACTTCCGGGCGCTGCGCGGGTGCCAGTTGGCCGTCGGCCACAATGCCGTTGGCCAGTACCGGATCGGCAAACAGGGCCAGTCCAATCAGCCACATGGCAGGGCGCAGCGTTACCCACAGGCGAGCGCCCCCGGCACTGCGGCTTTGCCCAGGATGGGTGCTACAACTGCGGGCCAGTTCTGACACCACCCTCAACTCACCTTGAGTACGGCTGAAAATGATGCGGTAGCAATGTTTGTTCATGGAGCGAATTCTCTAATAAAATCAGTAAAAAGGCGTCTGCGAGTGCTTTTGTGCAGCGATCGCTAGAGTTGCAGGTTGATGCTGAAACCGGTGGTCACACCCGAGGTGTGGAAACTTTCCGGTTTGTCGATCGGCACGCCAGCAAACAGGTCGTAGCTGAAGCGCTGCCACAAGGCACCGCGCAGGCCAATGGCGCTGCCCGTTAACTGTTGCCCGGCCAAACCGCGCGCTCCCGGCCCCGCCACCCGGCCAGTGTCCACGCCCCAATACAGTTCATGCTCACTCGCTAATACCTTCCAGGCCAGTTCGTTGCGCCAGATCAGGCCTTTTTCACCGGATAAGCTCTGTTCGCCATCAAAGCCGCGCACCGTGTAGCGCCCCCCCATCGACAGCCGATCCTGTGGGATTAGCGGTTGGTTGCTCCATTGCCCACGCAGGCTGGTGTTGTAACGCCAGGATTGGCTCGCCCATTCAAAAGGCTGATTCAGGCTGATATCCCCGGTGACCAGGCTCGGGCGCGATGTGCCTTCGTTATTATCTTCTTCCGGTACACGCAGAGCACCAAAAGCACCGATACCGCGCCGCCAATTGAGGTTGGCATCCAACGTGGCATCACCAAGATAGCTGTGCTGGTTGAGCCCCAGCTCCCAGCCTGTTGCACGCCGTTCTTGTTGCGTAAGTTCAATGTCGCCGACTGCGTTGGTCGAATGGCGGCGGTAACCACGCAGATTCAGCGTAGTTTTATGTACCTGATTGCGGAACAGCAAACGGGAGACGGTGAATTGCGCATTTTCGCTTTTGCCGCTGTAACTGAGGATCTCGTTGGCATTGGCGATATTCTGGTGATAGTTGTAGTCGTTGTAGTTGGCAGAGAAGCTCCAGTAGCCCACAGGAAGGGTGTAGTTCACCGTATTGGAGCGGCTGTCATAGGGCCCATCGCGGAACAGGCTTCTGCCGAGGTTGACATAGAAAAGATCGTTCTGGGCAAAAGGCGCATCGATCGACAGGGTGGTTGAGCCCTGGTACTTACCGGTGCTGTCAGAGCCGCTGTCATCCAACCCCAGGCTGAGATGGAACGGGCGACTCTCTTTCCAGGTAATCAGCAGATCGCTGGTCGCTTCTTGCGCACCCGGCACAATCTGAATATCCGCCTCAACATTCGGGACGCGCTTGAAGTTCTCCAGAGCCTGTTCGATATCACGCAGGCTAAGGATGTCCCCTGAACGTGCTGGCACGGCATTCCACAGTCTGGCGCGATAAGACACGGGCTCGGCAAAGCGAACGTTGGCAATACGACCGGGTTGGAGTGTGAGCATAAAGACGCCTTTAGTAAGATCCTGCTCTTGCGCCATCACGCGGGTGGTAACGTACCCTTGCTCCAAAATGGCATTCTGGACTTTATTGATCACCAGCAGGATCCCTTGCGATCCTAAACAACGGCCTTTCGCACTATCGGCAGCATCCAGCGCCCATTGAAAACGGCTGGCTTCGTCCCCGGATAACGTAAAGGTATTAATGGTAAAACACGGCGATTCATCGGCCGGATAATCCGGCAATGAAGCCGTTGGTCGGGTGAGACGCACATCGGTTTGCGGGGTATTTTGCTGCTGTAAAACCCGTTCCCTTTCTTGCTGCCGGTTTTGCTCTTGAGCATCAATGGCCGCCGCATTCTGTGGCGCGGCAGGTGAGAGCATATTGGCTGACACCAGCGACACAGGCTGTGTCGCCAAACAGAAGAGGCTGGCCTTGAATAACAGCGCCAGAGGGTTACCGTAATTGTGATTCATCTTATCCCTTGATAAATTTAACTAAAAACAACTCATTGTTTTTGTAATAGAACTATCCGCAGGATCCCAAGTTGCCAACCAACGCAAACGCTGGCGCGCAAATGAGGCGTATTTATCCTGCTGAGCTTAATCAATTAATTGATTTGGATGACAACACTGCCAGAAGCAAGTTGAAGGCTGCTCACAGTGACATCGAAGGGAAGTGGCTGGGCATGTAGATGTGCGCCAAAAGAACAGGATACATTGGAATATTGCTGCGATCCGTTGCTACTGAGTCCATTCAGATAAGTCACTTTAATGATTCGCGCGCATTCTAACCATGTAGGCCAGTACCAAACAAGTCTCTACTTTTGTTATTCATTGCACTCAGTTAGCACTAAGCAAGATTATTCCTGCTTTATTCAGTGATAAATATCTAAAAAATTTTTGAAGCAGTTCGTTTCATTTGTGGTGGATGACAACGGCAGTAAATTATACCGTTCAGTAATTTTTTAAATCTGTACAAAAAACATAAAAAAGGGGGCTTTCGCCCTAATGCTTGTCAGTTAAGGCTAACCAGTTCCCTCTCCCTTGGGGAGAGGGTTAGGGTGAGGGGACGAACACCGCACTACAAGCCCCTCACCCCGGCCCTCTCCCACAGGGAGCTGTCTCTTGTTCACATCTTGAGGTAGGGGAATGAGTGTTTATTTAGGTCGCTAAACATATTGTGTACACATTGGCAATGTGATGAACGCGCCGTCCGTGGCGCGGTCGCTTATGCGCAGTGTCTGCGTTCAGCGCCTTCAATGGCTTCAACATCAGTGCTCATTTCACCCACAACGGAGTTTGACACGCTGTTATCAATCCCATTGTAAAATTGCCCGTTACTCACAGATTCGGGTGTTGACGT
>JBAQHZ010000018.1:0-4743 GCA_049288585.1 Chania sp. | reverse complement strand
ATGATTTGGTCCATCAATTCGGCCAGGGTCATATTCAGGCGGTTATTGAGACGAATAGCTTCCAGAAACAGAAATGAATCGGCGGTGATCATCCGAGTATCATAGGTATAGCGGTAAAAGGTCTTAGTGGTCTGGCCGATATAGTAGGCGCTGTTGATATTGAACAGATTGGTGTTGGCTTCATTGATCAGGGAAATCTGGCGGGAGTCGTTGTCCAACAATTTTTCCATCAGGTCGACGATAGAAAGCAGGGCAAATTTCTGCTGGATCCCCAGCCGTTGAGAATGCTCACTGCCGATATGTGATTTGACAATCGCTATTTTTTTACGCGCCTGAGCATCATCATTTTGCCATTGTGTTTCGCTAATCTCTTTATTCACCAGGCTTAATCTTTTTGAGCGGTGCGCACGCAATGTGGCCTGAAACGCGGCTGAAACTTCTTTGGCTCTATGGATTTTATACAGATTCTCCTGGCTTTGGAGATAACAGTTATGCGCTTCCATCAGCCCATTGGAAATAAACATGGCAAAGGAAAACGTTAAAGCAAAAGTGAAGAAATAGATCAGATATTTTACTTTCATGCCAATCCGTTTCTCCTGCAAGACGAGAGTAGAATTATAACATCGAGCTGACTGTCTCGCTGCAGTAATATTGTGGTATGCCGGTGAGTGGGCCGCGTGCTTGTTTTTTCGCTAAAGCGGCCATCTCTGGGCTTTTTTCGTGGCTGTGGTACAGTTTATTTACACTCGGGCCGTCGAAGAACAACGCCATCTAACGAACTCAAGAGCAGTATGACGTGATGACGGCCAATACCTGCAACTTACTGAAACGTCAGAGGGTTTCTATGACACAACAGCCACAGGCGAAGTTTCGCCACGATTATCGCGCACCTGATTACACCATTACCGATATCGATTTGGATTTCGAACTGGACGCGGAGAACACGCGCGTCACCGCCATCAGCCAGGTCAAGCGCCAAGGGGCAGCAGGAGCACCGTTAATCCTCAACGGTGAAGATCTGACGCTGGTCAGTATCCAGATTGATGGCCAGCCATGGAGCAGCTATCACCAACAGGATAACCAACTGGTTATCGAACAGCTGCCAGCACAATTTACCCTGACCATCGTCAACGATATCCATCCGGCAAAAAATACCGCTCTGGAAGGGTTATACCTGTCCGGTGAGGCGCTGTGTACCCAGTGTGAAGCCGAAGGGTTCCGCCACATCACCTATTATCTTGATCGCCCAGACGTTCTGGCTCGGTTCACCACCCGTATTGTGGCAGATAAAGCGCGCTATCCTTTCCTGCTCTCCAACGGTAACCGAATGGGCGAGGGCGAGCTTGCAGATGGCCGCCACTGGGTGCAATGGCAGGATCCGTTCCCTAAACCTAGTTATCTGTTTGCTCTGGTAGCAGGGGATTTCGATGTGCTGCGCGATAGCTTCACCACGCGCTCCGGGCGCAACGTTGCGCTGGAACTGTTTGTGGATCGCGGTAATCTGGATCGTGCCGATTGGGCGATGACCTCGCTGAAAAACTCGATGAAGTGGGACGAAACCCGTTTTGGCCTGGAATACGATCTGGACATCTATATGATCGTGGCCGTGGATTTCTTCAACATGGGTGCGATGGAAAACAAAGGGTTAAATATCTTTAACTCGAAGTATGTGCTGGCGAAGGCCGAAACGGCCACCGACAAAGATTACCTGAATATTGAAGCGGTGATTGGTCACGAATATTTCCATAACTGGACGGGGAATCGCGTGACCTGCCGCGACTGGTTCCAGCTCAGCCTGAAAGAGGGGCTGACGGTGTTCCGCGATCAGGAGTTCAGTTCAGATCTCGGTTCCCGCTCGGTTAACCGCATCGACAACGTGCGCGTGATGCGTGGAGCACAGTTTGCCGAGGATGCCAGCCCGATGGCGCACGCCATTCGGCCGGACAAAGTGATCGAAATGAACAACTTCTACACCCTGACGGTGTACGAAAAAGGTTCTGAAGTGATCCGCATGATGCACACCCTGCTGGGTGAACAGCAGTTCCAGGCGGGGATGCAACTGTACTTTGAGCGTCACGATGGCAGTGCGGCAACCTGCGATGACTTTGTGCAGGCAATGGAAGATGCCTCTAACGTCGATCTTTCCCTGTTCCGCCGCTGGTACAGCCAATCTGGCACGCCACTGCTGACGGTGCGCGATGAGTATGACGCTGAACAGCAGCAATACCGTCTGCACGTCAGCCAGAAAACCGCGCCAACGGCGGAGCAGCCAGAAAAGCTGCCGCTGCATATTCCGCTGGATATTGAACTTTACGATGGCGAAGGCAAGGTTATCGCCCTGCAGAAAGGCGGTGCGCCGGTAAACAACGTGCTGAATGTAACCGAAGCGGAACAGACCTTTGTGTTTGATGGTGTCGCGCATCAGCCGGTGCCTTCGTTGCTGCGTGAATTCTCTGCCCCGGTGAAGCTGGACTATCCGTATAGCGATCAACAACTGACCTTCCTGATGCAACACGCACGCAATGAGTTTGCCCGCTGGGATGCCGCACAAAGCCTGTTGGCCACCTATATCAAACTCAACGTGGCCAAGTATCAGCAGAAACAGCCGTTGACCTTACCGCTGCACGTTGCCGACGCGTTCCGGGCGGTGCTGTTGGATGAAAAACTGGATCCGGCCTTGGCGGCACAGATCCTGACGCTGCCTTCAGAAAACGAGATTGCCGAACTGTTCTCGACGATCGATCCAGAAGCGATCGCGGCGGTGCATGACGCGATCACTCGCTGTTTGGCACAGGAAATGGCCGATGAATGGCTGGCGGTGTATCGCGCCAACAAAACCGACGGTTACCGCGTTGAGCACCGCGACATTGCCAAGCGTTCGTTGCGTAATGTTTGCCTCAGCTATCTGGCCTTTGGTGATGCAGAGCAGGCTAATCAACTGGTGCTGAAGCAGTTCCAGCAGGCGGACAATATGACCGACTCGCTGGCGGCCCTTTCCGCTGCGGTGGGTGCGCAGTTACCGTGCCGCGATGCGTTGATGGCCGAGTTTGATGAGCGCTGGCATCAGGATGGCCTGGTGATGGACAAATGGTTTGTGCTACAGGCCACCAGTCCGGCGGCCGATGTGTTGACCAAGGTTCGCGGTTTGCTGCAACATCGCTCATTCAGCCTCGGTAACCCGAACCGTACCCGTTCACTGATTGGGGGTTTCGCGTCTGCCAATCCGGCGGCATTCCACGCCGCAGATGGCAGCGGGTATCAGTTCCTGGTTGAGATCCTCAGCGATCTCAATCAACGTAACCCGCAGGTGGCTGCCCGGTTGATCGAACCGCTAATCCGGCTGAAACGTTATGACGCGTCCCGCCAGGCGTTGATGCGCAGCGCGCTGGAGCAGTTGAAAGGGTTGGAAAACCTGTCTGGCGATCTGTATGAGAAGATCACCAAGGCGTTAGCCGCCTAAAAGAAGCAGGGACGGTCTGTGCCGTCCCTGCGATTTAATGTGTTGCCACCCGGCGCACTGTTTCCAGCGTCTGCGGTGGCGATAACACCCTCTCCAACACTTCGGCTTCCAGTTCAGCCAGCCTTGCCGAACCTTTACGGCGCGGCCGTGGCAAATCGATGGCCAAATCTAACCCGATTCGCCCTTCCTCGATCAGCAGTACTCGATCGGCCAACGCAATGGCTTCACTGACGTCATGCGTCACCAGCAGCACGGTGAAACCCTGTTGTTGCCACAGGCGTTCGATCAACCCCTGCATCTCAATACGGGTTAACGCGTCCAATGCTCCCAGCGGTTCATCCAACAGCAATAGGCGAGGGCGATGAATCAGCGCCCGAGCCAACGCGACACGCTGTTTTTGCCCGCCGGATAGCGCCGCTGGCCAGTCGTTAGCGCGATCGGCCAGCCCGACGGTGGTTAATGCTTGTAACGCGTCATCACGCCAGTTACCGCGCAGACCAAGCCCGACGTTATCGATGACCTTTTTCCACGGCAGCAAGCGGGCGTCCTGAAACATCAAACGCGTATCGTCTTTGGCACTGCTGAGCGGCGCACCACCGGCCAGCAGTGCGCCACCATTGGCGGTTTCCAAACCGGCCAACAGGCGCAATAGGGTGCTTTTGCCACAGCCGCTGCGGCCCACCACGGCGACAAACTGACCCGCGGTGATGCGCAGTTGCAGGTTATCCAGCACGGTGCGATTGCCATAGTGTTTGGCGATGGATTCCAGGGTGACCGGAATGCCTTGTGGAATGCGAGTGGGAGCCGTCATCACGCTTCTCCTGATTTCAGTTGATAGGCCGGGTGCCAGCGCAGCCAGATACGTTCGAGCAGTTGCGCGCTGGCATCGGCCAGTTTGCCAAGCAGGGCATACAGCACGATCGCCACCACCACGACATCGGTTTGCAGGAATTCACGAGCGTTCATCGCCAGATAACCGATGCCGGAATTGGCTGAAATAGTTTCAGCGACGATCAGCGTCAGCCACATAAAGCCAAGGGCGAAGCGCACGCCGACCATGATCGAAGGCAATGCGCCGGGCAGCACGACTTGGCTGAACAAGCGAAAACCGCTCAGGCCGTAGCTGCGCGCCATCTCCAGCAGGCCGCGATCGAGATTCTTGATGCCGTGATAAGTATTCAGGTAGATCGGGAACAGCGTCCCCAGCGCCACCAGAAAGATCTTGGCGGACTCATCAATACCGAACCAGAGGATTACCAGCGGGATCAGCGCCAGATGCGGCA
>JBAQHZ010000017.1:0-2346 GCA_049288585.1 Chania sp. | reverse complement strand
GTGGTACATCGCCAACGCAGCACCTGGCAGGCCACCGAGGAAGGCGGGCATTTTACCCTGCGACAGGAAGCGGGTAGCGCTTTCAGCAAAGCCTTGGGTGGTTGGGCAAGAGAGCTGTGCCTGGAAGATGGTCAGCGCACCGCTGACTTCGCGGCCACAGACATCCAGCGTACCGCCCGCTTCGGTAAAGCGGATCAGTGCCACCAGAATGTGGTGCAAACCGAACGGCAGCAGCAGGCGTTCGCCAGAGCCAAAAATCATCGGCCCGAACACACCAGCGCCGTTGATCATCCGCCCCAAGCCGTTGATACCGGCGGCAAACCACGGCCAGATCAGCGGGATCACCAGGCCGCACAGGCCCAGCACTACGGTAGTGACGATCGGCACAAAGCGGGTACCGCCGAAGAACGCCAGTGCATCCGGCAGGCGGATGGTGTTGTAACGCTCGTGCAGCAGATAAACGATGATACCAACGATCACTGCGCCGAGGATCCCGGTGTCGATCGACTGGATCCCCAGGATGTTCTGGATGTTATTGGCTTTCAGCACCAGCGGATCGCTGGAAGGCAGAATGCCAACGGTCGTCAGGTAAAAGTTGGTGGCCAGATTCAGTACCGCAAAGCCGACAAAACCAGAGAACGCGGCCACGCCTTTGTTCTCGCGCGCCATGCCCAGCGGGATGGCAATGGCGAACATCACCGGCAGGAAGCTGAAGGCAAACGAACCGATCTTGCTCATCCAGGTGAAGATCAACTGGAAGATGGGATGGCCGATAAACGGCAGCAGGGTGATGACGTCACGGCTGCTTAATGAACTGCCGATCCCCAGCATGATGCCGCAGAAGGAAAGTAGCGCTACGGGCAGCATAAATGTCTTGCCCAGGCTTTGGAAAAACTCCCAAAGCGTAATTTTTTGTTTTTTGGACGCTGGCATAACCGACGACTCCTGGCGAAAAAGCATGCAATGTTGTGTGTACCCAGTTTAGGTAAAAATAAGATAAAACGTTTTACCTAGCAAAAATGCGCCGCTAATCACAATTATGCACCATGCTTTGCGGTGACAATGGCAATACCAGTAAAACGTTTTACCGAAGAAAACCATTCGGTATACCCTTGGTTGCCAGATAACTGTTTTGCAGAGGCTATGACTATCAAAAAGATCACCATCACCGACGTTGCACAATTGGCCGGTGTATCCGTGACCACCGTCTCCTTGGTGCTGAGCGGCAAGGGGCGTATTTCTTCTGCGACCATGATCCGTGTGAATCAGGCGATCGAGCAGCTCGGCTATGTCCGCAACCGCCAGGCGGCCACGTTGCGCGGTGGGGAATCGGGGGTGATTGGTTTGATCCTGCGTGATATCTGCGAGCCGTTTTATGCCGAAATGACCGCCGGGCTGAGTGAGGTGCTGGAGGCCAACGGCAAAGTGCTGTTCCTGACGCAAAGCGGGCGCGAAGGTAAAGGGCTGATGCGCTGTTTCGATACCTTACTGGCACAAGGCGTTGACGGGATGGTGTTGGCCGGCGGCGTGCGTTCAGCCATCGGCCTGAAAGAGAAGGCCGAAGAGCAGGGCGTGCCGTTGGTCTGTGCGGCGCGCTCTAACGGTCTGGAAGGCGTTGACGTGGTGCGGCCGGACAATATGCAGGCGGCGAAGATGGCCACCGAATTCTTGATCAAACGCGGCCACAGCCAGATCGCCTATCTTGGCGGGCAAAGCGATTCCCTGACGCGCGCCGAACGCTTGGGCGGTTTCTGTGCCACCCTGGTGCAATATGGCCTGCCGTTCCGTTCTGAGTGGATCGTCGAGTGCGATTGCCATCAGCGTTCGGCTGCGGAAGCAGCAGAGAATCTGCTGCGCCAATACCCCAATATCAGCGCGCTGGTGTGCCATAAAGCGTCGGTAGCTCTGGGGGCTTACTTCGGCATTGTGCGCAGCGGTCGCAGCATTGGTTCGGAAGGGATGGACAGTTTCTATGGCCAACAGGTGGCGCTGATCGGTTTTGGCGATGTGCCGGAAGCCGAGTTGACCGAACCGCCGCTCACTTTTATCTCCAGTTCCGCCCGTGAGGTTGGGCGCAGCGCCGCTGCACGCTTGCTGCAACGTATTGGTGATGACGGATTACCGCCACAGAGCGTGATCCTGCAACCCACGCTAATCAAACGCGGATCGGCATGATCTGCTGCGGTAAAACCTTAAACTGATTTCATGGGCAGACTATCTGGTACGGCCTTAATACGACGGTAGTACAAGATATGGTTGCATGGGCGATGGATCTAACATGTCGAACCAAAGATAAAGAAAACATATGAAAAAAATACACATCCTTGTTTGCCTGCTGCTGATCGT
>JBAQHZ010000016.1:0-4861 GCA_049288585.1 Chania sp. | reverse complement strand
GGGTATGACGCTGTTGCTGTTGCCATTACAATTCGGCCTGTTCCATGGTGTCACCTGGACTTCGCTTCCGGCGAATCTGTGGGCTGTACCTATTATTTCACTGCTGTCTGTGCCACTGATTTTACTGGCCTTGATGCTTAGCTTTATCCCCGTAATGAGTTCCTTTTTATGGTGGCTGGCTGATATCACCGTTGACTGGGCGCTTTGGCCTTTACCATGGTTGGAGGTTGGTTGGGTGCAGATAGGGGCCACTTTGCTGCAATTCAGTGCTATTGGTTGGTTGATTGTTGCCTGCTGGCGTTTTTATTGGTGGTACAGTTTTCCCGTTGGTTGCCTGACCGTATTGCTTTGTTGCCAGCTGTGGCGGGAACGGCAGCAGGACTACCGTTGGCGGGTAGATATGATTGACGTTGGCCATGGTTTAGCGGTGATTATCGAGCGCGATGGGAAAGCGGTTATCTATGACAGCGGAGATGTGTGGGAGAGAACCAGCGCTGCTGAACGTTTTATTTTACCTTATCTGCGTTGGAGGCAGGTTATTGTGGAACAGATTATTATCAGTCACAGCCATCAGGATCATATTGGTGGGCTACCGGTATTACAGGCTGCGTTTCCACAGGCCAGCGTCCGTTCACCATTAACTCATCAAGGTCATTTATCTTGTATCCAAGGGCAACGATGGTACTGGAGTGGGTTGCATTTTCAGGTACTGTGGCCACCACAGCAGAAAAAACATGCCAATAATGACGACTCTTGTATTGTTCGGATCGATGATGGCAAGCACAGCATTTTACTAACAGGCGATCTGGAACAACGTGGGGAGCAGGAATTGCTCAAGCAGCGTTCAGCTCTGCCCGTCACTCTTTTACAAGTGCCACATCATGGCAGCAAGACTTCATCATCACCGCCGTTTTTGCGTGCGGTAGCACCGAAACTGGCTGTTGCATCGGCATCTAGGTATAACACGTGGCGGTTACCGGCGGAAAAAATCATCAAACGATACCGCGAGAACAATATTACCTGGCGAGATACTGCACACTCAGGGCAGTTGAGTGTGCTATTTTTCGACAACGGCTGGCAGGTTAAAGGCTTTCGTGAGCAATTAATGCCCCGCTGGTACCATCAGCGGTTTGGCGTAGAGGACGATAATGAGTAGAATGGGCCGCTATTTCTTCCGATGCTGGTATCTGCATGATGAATGATAAAGATCTCTCCACTTGGCAGACGTTCCGTCGCCTCTGGCCGATGATCACTCCTTTTAAAACCGGGCTGATAGTGGCCGCTGTTGCGTTAATTTTAAACGCAGCAGGGGACACGCTAATGTTGTCCCTACTCAAACCGCTTTTAGATGATGGTTTTGGTAAAACTGATAGCCGTGTTTTGGTCTGGATGCCTCTGGTCGTTATTGGCCTGATGCTGATGCGCGGTGTGACCAGCTTCATTTCCAGCTATTGTATTTCCTGGGTGTCTGGCATGGTGGTGATGCATATGCGCCGCCGCTTATTCGGCCATATGATGAGAATGCCGGTGGCCTTTTTTGACCAGCAATCTACCGGGACTTTATTGTCACGTATCACCTATGATTCTGAGCAGGTTGCTTCGTCATCTTCCAGCGCGTTGGTGACCGTTGTGCGTGAAGGGGCATCGATCATCGGCCTGTTCATCATGATGTTCTATTACAGTTGGCAGCTTTCGGTCATTCTGATTGTGTTGGCGCCGATTGTCTCTTTTGCGATCCGGATGGTGTCTAAACGCTTTCGCAATATCAGCAAAAATATGCAAAACACCATGGGGCAGGTGACCACCAGCGCCGAGCAAATGCTGAAAGGGCACAAAGAGGTCTTGATCTTTGGTGGCCAGCAGGTGGAGACGGAGCGTTTCAACTCGGTCAGCAACCGCATGCGTCAGCAGGGGATGAAGCTGGTTTCTGCTTCTTCTATTTCTGATCCTATTATTCAGTTGATCGCCTCGTTGGCCTTGGCGTTTGTCCTGTTTGCGGCCAGCTTCCCGAGCGTAATGGAAACCTTGACTGCCGGTACGATTACCGTGGTGTTTTCTTCAATGATTGCCCTGATGCGCCCGCTGAAATCACTGACTAACGTTAACGCCCAGTTCCAGCGCGGTATGGCCGCATGTCAGACTCTATTCTCGATTCTGGATATGGAGCAGGAAAAGGATACCGGTACTCGCCAGGTGGAACGTGCCAAAGGGGATATCGAATTCCGCAACGTGACGTTCTGTTATCCAGGGCGGGAAATCCCGGCGCTGCGTGATATCAATCTGAGTATCGCTGAGGGTAAAACAGTGGCGTTGGTTGGGCGTTCTGGTTCAGGCAAGTCAACCATTGCTAACCTATTGACGCGCTTTTATGACGTCCAGCAAGGCGAGATCCTGATGGATGGCCACGACCTGCGTGAATATACCCTAGCCTCATTGCGCGATCAGGTGGCATTGGTCTCGCAGAATGTCCATCTGTTCAACGACACCATTGCCAACAATATTGCCTATGCTCGTGAGCAGCGTTACAGCCGTGAAGAGATTGAGAAAGCGGCTCGAATGGCTTATGCCATGGACTTTATCGGCAAGATGGAGAATGGCCTGGATACGGTTATTGGTGAAAATGGCGTGATGCTTTCCGGTGGCCAGCGCCAACGTATCGCCATTGCTCGTGCATTACTGCGTGACTGCCCAATTCTGATCCTTGATGAAGCCACCTCTGCACTGGACACCGAATCTGAGCGTGCGATTCAGGCCGCATTGGATGAGCTGCAGAAGAACCGTACCTCGTTAGTTATTGCGCACCGTCTGTCTACCATTGAGAAAGCGGATGAAATCCTGGTGGTTGAGGATGGTCAGATCGTTGAACGTGGTCAGCACGCGGCACTGATTGAGCAACGGGGTGTTTACGCACAGCTTCACCGTATGCAGTTTGGTCAGTAATGATAGAACGTATCTGGTCCGGTAGCTCACTGATTTATCTACTGTTGCTGCCGCTATCCTGGCTGTATGGTCTGGTTAGCGGCGTTATTCGGTGCAGTTATCGTGTGGGCTTACGTAAAAGTTGGCGTGCGCCCGTGCCGGTGGTGGTGGTGGGGAATCTGACGGCCGGTGGTAATGGTAAAACCCCTATGGTGATCTGGTTGGTGGAGCATCTTCAGCAGCGAGGCTATCGTGTGGGGGTTGTTTCCAGAGGATATGGCGGAAAATCAGCGGTGTACCCTCTGGTGCTGAATGCTCAAACTACAACGCAGCAGGCCGGTGATGAGCCAGTGTTGATCTATCAGCGTACCGGAGCGCCGGTGGCGATTTCCCCTAAGCGTACTGAGGCTGTTCAAGCATTGCTACAACAGGGTGAACTTGATGTGGTGATTACTGACGACGGTCTTCAGCATTATGCTTTGCAGCGTGATTTTGAATTAGTGGTTATTGATGGTGTACGCCGCTTTGGCAACGGCTGGTGGTTACCTGCGGGGCCAATGCGTGAGCGTGCTGCACGCTTGAAGACGGTAGATGCCTGTGTCGCTAATGGTGGCGTTGCGCAACCGGGTGAAATTGCCATGAAACTCCAAGCGCTGGATGCGGTGAATCTGGCGAGTGGTGAACGATGCCCTGCAACCGAACTATCACATGTAGTCGCAATGGCCGGAATCGGTCATCCGCCGCGCTTTTTCGCCACGTTGGAAAAACTGGGTGTTGAGGTTGAAGGTGAAGTCCCATTCGCCGATCATCAGGACTATGCTCTGGCACAGTTGGCGGCGTTGACGAAAGCAGGGCAGACGCTGCTGATGACTGAGAAAGATGCGGTGAAATGTCGCCATTTCGCCCAGCCTGACTGGTGGTATTTACCGGTTGATGCGGTACTGCCTGCCGATCAGGCTGAGCGGTTGTTGCAAGATATCGAAAAACTACTCAAATAAATCAGGCCTCCAGTGCGCATACCCCTAATGCTTGCGCACAGGCCTGCAACGAACGCTGTTGTGTCTGTTGATACAGCTCCAACTCATCAATCACTTCTGCTCCTAATGCCTGTTCAAATGCGGTACGGCTTGATGCTGTGCCGTATTGTGTATGGCTGCTATCGCCGAGATTGGACTGAAAAATCCCTGCGGCACTGACCGGTAGAAAATCCTCATACACCAAGGGCTGGTAGCGGATGTAATCAAGTGCGATAAGCTGCTCCAGAGAGCGGTGTTTATCTATAGTCTCTTTAGCGGCCAGGCCGCATTCTGTTGGGAAATAGCGGAACCAGGCCAATCGTTGCTCGCGCAGCGTCGCGTAATCATCTGGAAATGCCTGGAAATTTTCGGCCAGTAATTGATTGTACTGCGCAGCATTTTTTTCAGTGGCCGGAGCTTGCAATGTATCATTGGTAGCCTGTAACAGACGATCGTAAAGCGCACGCCCTTTGGGGGTAAGCGCAATTCCACGCTGCTCGATTTCACCGAAACGCGCGGTATGGTGTCCGGCAACTTCATGGCCATCATGCTCGATAAAGGCGACATCTTCTTCTAACGCCTTAAAACTGGTCTGGCGCAGCAGGATCGGACAGTTGCGCGTTGGCGGGCCTTCAATCACCGCTTTAGGCGTAATGCCGCGTCCTGGCATCGCCAGTTGTACCCGATCGATATCCAACGTGCGTGGTGTCAGATGATTAATATGCGGGCCTTTGAAAGCGACCACATCGGCAATCAAGCGGTGTTGATCGTGCAACTGTTGATATTCACTGGCGCTCACCGTGGCCTGACTGTGCCAACGGAATGTTTCTAGCGCCTGTGCAATGAATTCTTGTGCCTGCTCTTCATCCAATCCGCCTTGCGCATCATGTAGCGTAATCAACTCTAACGCTCGCTCGGTAAAGATA
>JBAQHZ010000015.1:0-6825 GCA_049288585.1 Chania sp. | reverse complement strand
AGCGAAACGTTTCGCTGTTGGAGTGAGAACATGAAAAAAGGCGTGCTACTAAATTCTGAAGTTTCTGCGGTTGTGTCCCGCCTCGGTCATACCGATCAGATCACCATTTGCGACGCAGGGCTGCCGATCCCGGCAGCGGCGCAGCGTATCGATCTGGCGCTGACCCAAGGAGTACCGACGTTTTTACAGGTGGTCGGGGTGGTTACGCAGGAAATGCAGGTAGAAAACGCTATTCTGGCGGAAGAGATGGTTAAACAAAATCCGCTGCTCCATGAAGCGTTGCTAGCTCAATTGCAACAACTTAGCCAACACCAGGGAAACACCATAAGCGTGAGCTATATTAGTCACAGCGAGTTTAAAGTACAAACCGAGCACAGCCGAGCGGTGATCCGCAGTGGAGAATGTTCGCCATATGCCAACGTCATTCTCTGCTCCGGCGTCACTTTCTGAGGCAATTATGCAACCGTTAATGCAACTGCAAGGGATCGATAAAGCCTTTCCCGGCGTCAAGGCGCTTTCTGGCGCTGCCCTCAGTGTCTACCCTGGCAGGGTGATGGCGCTGGTGGGGGAAAACGGCGCCGGGAAATCTACCATGATGAAAGTGCTGACCGGTATCTACAGCAAAGATGCGGGCAGCCAGCGTTTTCTGGGTAAAGAGGTGGTGTTTAACGGCCCGAAGGATTCGCAAGAAGCGGGTATCGGTATTATTCATCAGGAACTGAACCTGATCCCGCAACTGACCATTGCCGAAAACATTTTTCTTGGCCGTGAGTTCGTGAGCCGTTTCGGCCGCATCGACTGGAAACGCATGTACGCCGAAGCAGATAAATTGCTGGCGCGCCTGAATTTGCGTTATAGCAGCCACCGGCTGGTGGGGGAATTGTCGATTGGCGATCAGCAGATGGTAGAAATTGCCAAAGTGCTGAGTTTCGAATCGAAAGTCATCATTATGGATGAGCCGACCGACGCGCTGACCGATACTGAAACCGCCTCTTTATTTAGCGTCATCAATGAGCTGAAAGCCGAAGGCCGTGGCATTGTTTATATTTCCCACCGCCTGAAAGAGATCTTTGAAATCTGTGACGACGTTACCGTGTTCCGTGACGGCCAGTTTATTGCCGAACGCCCGGTGGCCGAGCTGCAAGAAGATTCGCTGATCGAAATGATGGTGGGCCGCAAGCTGGAAGAACAGTATCCGCGCCTGAATCTGCCGCGTGGAGAAAAACGTCTACAAGTCAGCCATGTTTCAGGCCCAGGCGTTCACGACGTCAGTTTTACCCTGTATCGGGGCGAAATTTTGGGCGTAGCTGGCCTGATGGGCGCCGGGCGCACCGAATTGATGAAGATTCTTTACGGTGCAGCACCGCGTAAAAGCGGCATCGTTAATCTTGATGGTCATGAGGTCGTCACCCATTCACCACAGGATGGGTTGGCGAATGGCATCGTCTATATTTCCGAAGACCGTAAACGCGATGGTTTAGTGTTGGGGATGTCGGTGAAGGAGAACATGTCGCTAACCGCCTTGCGCTATTTCAGCCGCCGCGGTGGCAGCCTGAAACATGCCGATGAGCAGCAGGCGGTGAGCGATTTTATCCGCCTGTTCAATGTTAAAACCCCCTCAATGGAGCAGCCGATAGGCCTGCTTTCTGGTGGTAACCAGCAGAAAGTGGCGATCGCCCGCGGTTTAATGACCCGGCCGAAGGTGCTGATCCTCGATGAACCGACGCGCGGCGTCGACGTCGGAGCCAAGAAAGAGATCTATCAATTAATTAACCAGTTCAAGCAGGAAGGGCTGAGCATCATTCTGGTATCTTCAGAAATGCCAGAAGTGCTGGGCATGAGTGACCGCATTCTGGTGATGCACGAAGGCCATCTCAGCGGTGAATTCCCAATTGAACAGGCCACTCAAGAAGTGTTGATGGCAGCGGCCGTCGGCAAGCAATACGGCGTAAAGCAGGAGTAATCAGATATGAGTTCCCAGAGTGTCGCAAAGCGCTGGTTCAGTAAAGAGTGGCTGTTAGAGCAGAAATCGCTGATTGCGCTGCTGGTGCTGATTGCCGTGGTGTCTTCGATGAGCCCGAATTTCTTCACCCTCAACAACCTGTTCAATATTCTGCAGCAAACGTCGGTGAACGCCATTATGGCGGTGGGCATGACGCTGGTGATCCTGACTTCCGGTATCGATTTGTCGGTAGGTTCATTGCTGGCGCTGACCGGTGCGGTCGCAGCATCAATCGTCGGCTTTGAAATCAATGCGGTAGTCGCCGTGGCGGCGGCTTTAGCGTTGGGGGCTGCCGTGGGGGCCTGCACCGGGATTATTGTGGCGAAAGGCAAGGTTCAGGCATTTATCGCCACGCTGGTAATGATGCTGCTGCTGCGCGGTGTCACCATGGTGTATACCAGCGGCAGCCCGATCAACACCGGTTTTACCGATGTGGCCGATACTTTCGGCTGGTTCGGTATCGGCCGCCCACTGGGAATACCTACACCGATCTGGATTATGGTGATCGTGTTTATTGCCGTCTGGTACATGTTGCATCACACCCGCTTGGGCCGTTATATCTACGCGCTCGGGGGGAACGAGGCCGCGACCCGTTTGTCTGGCATCAGCGTCGATAAAGTGAAAATCATCGTTTACTCGCTGTGCGGCCTGCTGGCAGCATTGGCCGGAGTGATTGAAGTTGCACGCCTGTCATCGGCACAACCAACCGCTGGTACTGGCTATGAGTTGGATGCTATCGCAGCGGTAGTGTTGGGCGGCACCAGCCTGGCAGGAGGCAAGGGGCGCATTGTCGGCACACTGATTGGTGCGCTGATCCTGGGCTTCCTGAACAACGGTTTGAATTTGTTGGGTGTTTCTTCCTACTACCAAATGATCGTAAAAGCAGCCGTTATTTTGCTGGCGGTTCTGGTAGATAACAAAAAGCAGTAAGTCTCTTTAGAGGCGGGCTTGTCGGCCCGCAGTATTCACGGACACTTCTTCTCCTACAGGAATCTCGAACATGAAAATGAAAAAACTGGCCGTATTCGCTTCTGCTATTGCTCTGTCGGCCACGTTGAGTGCCAACGCGTTGGCTAAAGACACTATCGCGCTGGTGGTTTCGACGCTGAACAACCCGTTCTTTGTTTCGATGAAAGACGGTGCGCAGCAGGAAGCCAACAAACTGGGCTACAACCTGGTGGTGCTGGATTCTCAGAACAACCCGGCAAAAGAGCTAGCTAACGTGCAGGATCTGATGGTGCAGCAACCAAAGCTGCTGCTGATCAACCCAACCGATTCCGATGCTGTCGGTAACGCCATCAAGATGGCCAACCAGGCCAAGATCCCGGTAATCACGCTGGACCGCGCGGCAGCCAAAGGTGAAGTAGTCAGCCATATTGCTTCCGATAACCGTGCTGGCGGTAAAATGGCCGGTGACTTTATTGCCAAGAAAGCCGGGGCTGACGCGAAAGTGATCCAGTTGGAAGGTATCGCTGGAACTTCTGCGGCACGTGAGCGTGGTGAAGGTTTCAAACAGTCTCTGGAACAGAACAAATTCAAACTGTTGGCTAGCCAGCCAGCGGATTTCGATCGCACTAAGGGCTTGAACGTGATGCAGAACCTGCTGACTGCGCATCCAGATGTGCAGGCGGTATTCGCCCAGAACGATGAAATGGCGCTGGGTGCACTGCGTGCGCTGCAAACAGCCGGTAAAACCGATGTGGTAGTAGTGGGTTTTGACGGCACCGATGATGGGGTGAAAGCGGTTGAAGGTGGCAAACTGGCTGCAACCGTGGCACAGCGCCCGGATCAAATCGGGGTAATTGGCATTGAAACCGCCGATAAAGTGTTAAAAGGCGAAAAAGTGCCGGCCACTATTCCGGTCGATCTGAAGCTGGTGACTAAGTAAGTCATCTCTGCGCCATCGGAACGGGCGTTACGGTGGCGCATAATTTTGCAGGAATCAATGCGATGGAAACAGGAAAGCTGGTGGTTTTGGGCAGCATCAATGCCGACCATATCCTTAATATCGAACAGTTTCCCCACCCGGGTGAAACGGTGATCGGGAAGCAGTATAACGTCGCTTTCGGTGGCAAAGGGGCTAACCAGGCCGTGGCCGCCGGACGCAGTGGTGCTAAGATCGCGTTTATCGCCTGTGTTGGGGCTGATGATATCGGTGAGCGTATTCGCCAGCAACTGGTAACCGATCGCATTGATACCCAACCGATTGAAGCTATTGCCAGCCGTACCACCGGGGTTGCACTGATTTTTGTTAATGCGGAAGGTGAGAACGTGATTGGTATCGATGCGGGTGCCAATGCGGCCCTGACGCCCGATTACCTTAAGCGTTATCAGCAGAAAGTGATCGATGCGGATGCATTGCTGATGCAGCTCGAATCTCCACTCGAAACGGTGATCGCTGCCGCCAAACTGGCAAAGCAGCACCATACGCAAGTGATCCTCAATCCGGCACCGGCACGCGAGTTGCCGGATGAGTTATTGGCGATGATCGATATCATCACGCCGAATGAAACCGAAGCTCAGCGGCTGACCGGTATTGCCGTCAATGATGACAGTGATGCAGCCCGTGCTGCCAATGCGTTGCATGATAAAGGTATCGGGTGCGTGATTATCACGCTCGGTAGCCGGGGCGTTTGGCTGAGTGAAAACCGCAGCGGTAAACGGGTGCCGGGCTTTAAGGTGAAAGCGGTTGATACCATTGCCGCTGGCGACACCTTTAACGGCGCGCTGGTTACGGCGTTGCTTGAAGGCAAATCAATGGATGATGCCGTGCGTTTCGCCCATGCGGCTGCGGCGATTGCCGTAACTCGCGCTGGCGCACAGCCTTCCGTACCCTGGCGTGCAGAGATTGACGCCTTCCTGTTGCAACAGGAGTAATCCTTTTGGCCACCATGAAAGATGTTGCGCGCCTGGCAGGGGTTTCCACCTCGACGGTATCGCACGTGATTAATAACAATCGCTTTGTCAGCGACAGCGTGCGCGGCAAAGTCATGGCGGCCGTCGAACAGCTTAATTATGCTCCGTCAGCATTGGCTCGTAGCCTGAAACTCAATACCACGCATACCATCGGTATGCTGGTCACTTCCAGTAATAACCCGTTTTATGCCGAAGTGGTGCGCGGTGTCGAGCGCAGCTGCTATGAACGCGGATACAGTCTGATCCTGTGTAATACCGAAGAAGATGCGGCACGCATGAACCGCAGCATGGAAACGCTGTTGCAAAAGCGAGTCGATGGTTTGCTATTGATGTGCACTGAGAATCATCGTCCGTCACCAGATGCACTGAGTCGTTATCCCTCTTTACCCATTGTGATGATGGATTGGGCACCGTTCGAAGGGGCTAACGATATTATTCAGGATAACTCGTTGCTCGGTGGTGAAATGGCTACCGATCATCTGATTGGCCGTGGTTACCGTAAAATTGCCTGCATTGCCGGGCCACAGGATAAAACTACCGCGCGCCATCGCTTGGAAGGGTATCGCCGTGCGATGCATCGTGCCGGGCTCGATATTCCGCCTGGTTATGAAGTGCATTGCGACTTTGAATTTGAGGGTGGCGTTCAGGCTATGCGGCAACTGCTGGCGTTGGCTGAACCACCGCATGCGGTGTTTGCCGGGAACGATGCGGTGGCCGTAGGGGTTTATCAGGCACTTTATCAGGCGAGGATGGTGGTGCCGCAGGATATGGCCGTCATGGGATATGACGATATCGAGTTGGCTAAATACTTAACGCCACCGCTGAGTACTATTCATCAGCCGAAAGACTCACTCGGGGAGTTAGCCATTGATGCGTTGATCCATCGTCTGCAACACCCTGAACGTGAGGCTCAAGTTATGGTACTGACGCCCGAGTTGGTAGATCGCGCCTCCGTGGGTCGCCGCTAACCGTCTTTCTCTTTTCTTCTATATAAGCTTACTCGTTATCTTGTAGCAGAGCTCGGCATGCGGCTAGTGCTGCCGCGCTGTCGCCCGACACGATGGCATCGACAATCGCCTGATGGCTTTGCAGCTTAATCACTTCGTTTCCGGTAATCGCGCGAAAGTAGTTTTGATAGACCGAACTGAACAGCTTGGCGAATGAGGTCAGAAATGGGTTAGCACTGGCTTCATATATCAACTGGTGGTATTGGCTATCGATTTCAATCCAACGCTCGCGGTCAAAATCAGTGTGTAGTGCGCACATCTCCTGCATCAACCAGGTTAATTGCGCTCTCTGTTGCGCAGTAGCCTTGGCGGCGGCCAGTGAACAGGCTTGGGGTTCGAGCGTGGTACGCAGGATTAGGAAGTGCTGCATGACCTGATCGAAGTTTTCCTTTGTCATCCACCATGCCAGTAAATCCTGATCGAGAAAGTTCCATTGGCTTTGTGGCATCACCCTGGTACCGATACGTGGGCGTGGTAGCAGCATACCTTTAGCTGCCAGTATCTTTACCGCCTCCCTCACCGCAGTGCGGCTAACACCAAATTGTTCCACTAACTCCATCTCACCCGGCAAGATACTGCCCGCTTCATATTCGCCTGCCAGAATTTGTTGGCCGAGCTTTTCTGCCAGTAGGTAAGAAAGGTTTCGCTGTGCGGCCTGTTGTTGAGCATTAAATTGCATGGCTGCGGATCCTTGGCTTGCATCATTACCTGTCATTTTACTCTACGGGGCGCCAGTTTTTACGGCTGTTTTCAGGAGTAAGAGGCAAAAACGTTGCCTTGTGCAGCGTTTTGTTGAAAATATCCGCGCTTGAAACGTTTTTTGAATTTAGGGGTTGCGGCGCTCTGAGAACTCCCTATAATGCGCCTCCACTGACCGGGAACAACGACTACTCTAACGAG
>JBAQHZ010000014.1:0-2934 GCA_049288585.1 Chania sp. | reverse complement strand
ATGATCTTTTACGGCAATTCCCATTACACCTGACTTACAGAGACGAACACGTTGTGTATAAGAGACAGCCCACGGGGAGAGGGGGCGACTCCTTTAGCAATTACACACGATTATGCAGTTTTGCGTTTAACTGACCGGCATTATGCCACTCAGGGCACCGTTTAGGCTGCATTCAGATTACAGGCGTTAGTCGGCCGCATATCCTTGCGCTGGTAAGCGTTCACCATCCAGCCAGGCTGCGTTATCACGCATTGCCAGACGCCCGGCAACGAACCAACTCACCACCAGTGGGTAAATGTGGTGTTCCTGAGTTTGCACACGTTCGATCACCTCATTTTCCTCGTCGCCGGGGAAAATAGGCACTTTTGCTTGCAGGATCACCGGGCCACCGTCGAGCTGTTCGGTGACGAAATGCACCGAAGTACCGTGCTCGCTATCGCCATTGTCGATCGCTTGCCGGTGGGTGTGCAGGCCGGGATATTTCGGCAGCAGTGAAGGGTGGATGTTCAGCATGCGCCCGGCATAGTGCTGGACGAATGCGTTGCTGAGAATGCGCATATAACCGGCCAGCACCACCAGATCGGGCTGGTACTGGTCAATGGCTGCGGCCAGTGCAGCGTCAAAAGCTTCACGGTCGGCAAAGGCTTTGGCATCAAGCGCGTGAGCGGCGATCCCGGCTTCTGCGGCGCGTTGCAGGCCATAGGCCTGGGCTTTGTTGCTGAATACCGCCACGATATTGGCGGCAATCCGGCCCTGCTGGCAGGCATCAATCAACGCCTGGAGATTCCCCCCCTGGCCGGAGACCAATACCACAATCTTTTTCATCACTGAATAATCACTTGTTGTTCGTCAGAAGAAGCGGTCAGTTTACCAATCTTCCAGGCTTTTTCACCGGCGGCGGTCAACAAAGCGATAGCTTCTTCAACCGCGTCTTCCGGCAGCGCAATCACCATACCTACGCCACAGTTAAAGGTGCGGTACATCTCATGGCGGCTGACGTTACCTGCCTGCTGCAACCAACTGAAGATTGCCGGCCACTGCCAGCTTGATTCGTCAATCACCGCCTGCATGCCTTCTGGCAGCACGCGTGGGATATTTTCCCAGAAGCCGCCGCCGGTCAGGTGAGCAATGGCGTGAACCTCAACCTTGGCAATCAGCTCCAGCACTGATTTGACATAAATCTTGGTCGGTGCCAGCAGATGATCCGCCAGTGATTGGCCTTCCAGTGTGGTTTGAGTAGGATCGGTATTGCTGACTTCGAGGATCTTGCGCACCAGCGAATAGCCGTTGGAGTGCGGGCCGGAAGCGCCCAATGCGATCAGCGCATCACCAGACTGCACTTTGCTGCCGTCGATAATCTCGGATTTTTCGACCACGCCGACGCAGAAACCCGCGACGTCATAATCTTCACCGTGGTACATGCCGGGCATTTCGGCGGTTTCGCCACCCACCAGCGCACAGCCAGACTGTTTACAGCCTTCGGCGATGCCCGTGATCACGCTGGCCGCGGTGTCGACGTCCAGTTTGCCGGTGGCGTAATAGTCCAGGAAGAACAGCGGTTCAGCACCCTGAACCACCAGGTCGTTCACACACATTGCAACCAGATCGATACCGATGGTGTCGTGGCGTTTCAGGTCCATCGCCAGACGCAGCTTGGTGCCCACGCCGTCGGTACCCGAAACCAGTATCGGTTCGCGGTATTTCTGCGGCAACGCACACAGGGCGCCAAACCCGCCCAGACCCCCCATCACTTCCGGGCGGCGGGTCTGTTTAACTACACCTTTGATGCGGTCTACCAATGCGTTGCCAGCATCGATATCGACACCTGCGTCTTTATAGCTGAGAGAGGTTTTGTCGGTCACTGCGCGATCCCCACGACGGTTTGCGGTTTGAAAACTGTGCGTCCGGTGTTGGTTCCGGAACAAGGCGCGGCAATTCTAACAGCGCAAGCAAACGTTTGCGAGAGCCTTATCGGCCCGCTTCCACTTTTCGTTTCATCTTTCCGCTGCCTTGGGCATTGCGGCATACCAGCGTTTGCGGATTCATACACTTACCCTAAACCGTCGCCCGAGGTTTATTGGGTATATAATAATTATCAATCTTTTGTTGATCTCGATACGGCTATTGGTAGTGGCGCACGCGGGAAAAGGCGGTATAATCCCGCGATTTTTTTGGCCGTCAACCGCCTTAATAGGAGAATAATGATGAAGATCGTTGAGGTGAAACACCCGCTGGTTAAACACAAACTTGGTCTGATGCGCGAGCATGACATCAGCACCAAACGTTTTCGTGAACTGGCTTCTGAAGTGGGGAGTTTGTTGACCTATGAAGCGACCGCCGATCTGGTGACTGAAAAAGTGACCATCGAAGGCTGGTGCGGGCCGGTTGAAGTAGAGCAGATTAAAGGGAAAAAAATTACCGTGGTGCCGATCCTGCGTGCCGGGCTTGGCATGATGGAAGGGGTGCTGGAGCACGTACCGAGTGCGCGTATCAGCGTAGTGGGCGTGTACCGTGATGAAGAAACCCTGGAGCCGGTACCTTATTTCCAGAAACTGGTCTCCAACATTTCAGAGCGTATGGCGCTGGTGGTTGACCCGATGCTGGCGACCGGTGGTTCGATGATTGCGACTATCGATCTGCTGAAAAAGGCGGGCTGTACCAGCATCAAGGTGCTGGTGCTGGTTGCCGCTCCAGAAGGGATCAAAGCGCTGGAGAAAGCGCACCCGGATGTTGAACTGTATACCGCTTCCATCGATCAGTGCCTCAATGAGAAGGGCTACATCGTGCCTGGCCTGGGTGATGCCGGCGATAAAATATTTGGTACAAAATAACGTCGAGCCGACCAGAGAGTCGGCTTTTTTATGCTCGTCGTCTTTCAAGCTACAGCGTTGTTGGCGGCGGACGCTAACCCCAGTCACTTATTAAACATAAGCT
>JBAQHZ010000013.1:0-7392 GCA_049288585.1 Chania sp. | reverse complement strand
GGCTTGACGTGGAAGGCGCACTGGCGCTGGCGCAGGCCAAGGTTGGCATGATCCCCGCCGCAGCGGCTGAAAATATTGCTGCCAACTGCCGCTTGGAGCGGATCGATCTCGCCGAGGTTGATCGCTTGCTGCGCCAGATTGGCCACGGTTTTGTACCGGTGATCAAGGTGTTGGTTAAAGCCTGTGATGCGGAAAGCGGCAAATATGTGCATTACGGCGTGACCACCCAGAATATTCAGCAAACGGCCCATCTGCTGATCGTAAAAAAATTCCACCAGAAACTGATGAAGTTCGTGGATGACACGCTGGTCAATCTGGCGCGCCTGGCGAAAACGCATAAAAACACCCTGATGGCGGGGCGTACTCACGGTAAACACGCTTTGCCCATCACCTATGGCTATAAGGTTTCGGTGTGGATTTATGAACTGTTGGCGGCGGTAGAGCGCATGCAGGAGGCGGAAAAACGGGTGTTTACCGTAATGATGGGCGGTGCGGTGGGGGCGTTTCACGCCACGGGTGAAGCGGGCAGAACGGTGCAGGATCTGGTTGCCGAGCAGCTCGGCATGCACTCAATGCTGGTGCCTTCGCGCAATGCCCGGGTGTTCCGCGCCGAGTACATCACCAATCTGTGCCTGCTGGCGACGACCCTGCATAAAATCGCTGAAGAAGTTTATCAGACCTCCAGCGAAGAGTTTGGCGAGGTATCAGAAGCGTTCACCAAGGGCACGGTGGGCAGCAGCACCATGCCGCAGAAGGTCAATCCCAAGCTGGCCAAAGGCATTATTGCCAACGCGCAGAAGCTGTATTCGGTACTGACGGCAGCGCTGTATGTCTGCCCACGGCCGTTTGAGGCCGACAGCTCCGCCTACTTCATCTTTGATGCCAGCCTGCAAGAAAGTATTGAGCTGATGGCTGAAATCATCCTGCGCGCCGAAGAGCTGACGCGCACGCTGGTGATTAACCCTGAACGGATGCATGACAACGTGATGCTGACGCACGGGCTGATTAACAGCGAAAAAATCATGATGAAACTGGTGGATAAGCTGGGCAAGGATCCGGCTCACGAGCTGGTTTACCACATGGCGATGCGCAGCACGCACGAGCATCTCGAATACAGCGAGATATTGAGCAACGACCCGCTGATGGCGGAAAACTTCACCGCCGATGAGATCGCGGAGCTACTGGACCCTGCATGCTACACCGGCCTGTGCGCCGTACTGGCCGATGAATTAGCCGAGCGAGTGCTGGCCCGTGAATAGCCATCGTTCTGATTAATAAAGGCCAGTGCATCAGCTCACCGCTGAAAGTTGTAAAAAAATATGTTGATACTTATCAATGTGTGACAGATTGAAAAGAGAGCAAACTAGCGCTTGCCCAATTGGCACAGAGAAGTTGTCTATAAGCATCATTAAAAGGAATATCAGCATGAAATTGATTTCAAAGATATTTTTTTACCTGGCTTACCAAGAACATAACAGAACCCAAAGGGAAAAAGTCACACCCAATAAATCCCTGATTGCCTTGGCGATTACCGCAGCTATGTTGCCGATAGCAGGTTCGGCCGTTGCCGCCTATGCAGAGCCTGGCCAGATTGGCGATAAAGCCAGTTGGGAAACCGAAGAGTACGGCAAAGATTGGGGCCTGGCCGCGATGAAAGCCTCCGGTGCCTATGCGCTGGGGTTTTCCGGCCAAGGGGTTAAGGTTGGCGTGATGGATTCCGGTGCGCTGCTTTTTATCCATCAGGATCTTAATAGCGATCGCTTCCATGCGGTTGAAGCTGCTGGCACATACGGTTCTTCTGGCTTGCGTTATCCCCAGTCGGCGGTGGGCTCGCAGGGGGAATATACCGAGGGAGAAGTATTCGATCTTAGCGGCCAATGGATAGCCGGGGTTAACGATGGGCACGGAACCCACGTCACCGGTACCGTTGGGGCTAATCGCGACGGTGAAGGGATGCACGGTGTTGCCTGGGGGGCTGATGTGTATGTCGGTAATACCGGCGGGACCGATGGCAATAACTATGGCCCGTTCCAGGATTATCAGTTCTTCTATAGCGGTTGGAAAGCGCTGGTGGATTCCGGTGCCGAAGTGATTAATAACAGTTGGGGCACCAACATTCGCATTACTGACAACGGCTCAACCGGTAATGACGGTGGCAACACCGGCGTTCATCTACCGGCAAATAATATGACCCAGTCGGAATATGAGTATTTCTATTTCAACAAAAGGTATGGTGCAAATCCCTCCTTTGTTGATGCCGCTTACGATGCGGTGAAAGGAACCACGGTGGTGCAGATATTTACCACCGGCAACCGCGATTTCGCAAATCCATTCTATCGCGCACTTTACCCTTATTATCATCCTGAGGCCGAACAGCACTGGATTGCGGTTGCCGGGCTACAGCGGGTAACGGGTAGCGATAAATACGTGCTGTCTTATACCTGGAATGAAGCTGGCGAGGCCAAATGGTGGACCGTGGCGGCACCGGGAAGTGGTATTTACTCAACCACGGTGAATGCGGCAACCGGTGTGGCTGGCTGGGGGAATTCATCCGGCACTTCCATGTCTGCGCCGCACGTTGCCGGAGCCATGGGCGTTCTGCTCTCGCGTTACCAGGATATGAGTGCGCTTCAGGTGCGTGATGTGCTGTTCACCACCGCCAGCCACCAAAATCCAGACGGCAGCACCTTGGATAGCTGGACGGCGGCTGACGGCGTGCCTGATATTCGTTACGGCTGGGGCGTGCCCGATCTGGATAAAGGCATGTATGGGCCTGGCCAGTTCCTCGGCAAGTTTGAATACAACATCGCCAGCACGCCGCTTGATGTCTGGAGCAATAATATCAGCCAGCAAGCGCTGGATGCGCGCGAACAGGATGATCTGGCCTGGTTACAGCGCTATCAGGCGCAGGGCATCGCGGCGGGCGGAGCCTACGAGTTAGGCAACAGCTTCGTGGTCAATGACGGTAACAGCGATCCAACGGATCACCTCGTTAGCCAGGCGGATGCTGAACAGTGGCGGCAAGACTATTACAGCCAGCGTGCTGCGGCTATTCAGGCCAGGATTGATGCCGATCTTTATACCGGTTCTCTGGTTAAGCTCGGCGCAGGCACGCTGATCATGACCGGCGATAATACCTATCAGGGCGGCACCCGTGTGGATCAGGGGGAACTGTATGGTTTCACGGAATCATTTGGCAGCGGAACCGTGGCGGTCAACGGCGGTAAATTCGGTGTCCTCGCCCGCTATAACGATACCTTTACGCTGAAGGGCGAACTGGCCTCAACCGAAAGTCATAAGGCGAATATTGCCGTTAATGCGGGTGGGACTTATGTGGTCAGCACGGGCGAAAGCGTCAGCGTAGGCCAGCTAACCTTTAATAACGGCTCAATGATTACGGTGGGCTCCACCAATAAAGACGTGTTCGAGGAGGTGTTTAATCATGGCACCGTGGTTAGTGGAACCGTCACAGCGGATAGGTTAACCGGGGCTGATAAAGCCATCGCCATACCTCAGTATGCGTTCTTCAAAACCGATGTCGATATCTCCGGCAATTCGCTCACTGCCAGCTTTGGCCGTAATAAGGACGTGACCTTTGCCTCTTATGCATCAAGCCACAATGGCCGGTCTATTGGCCACGCGATTGAAGGCAGCGGTTCTGGTGCGCTGTTCGATAGCCTGTTAATGGCGTCTGGCGATGAGGTTCGTAATACTCATGATTCACTCGGCAGTGATATGTACCTGAATACGCAAAATGCCAGCATTGTTAATTCAATGACTTTGTCGCGCGTGATTAAGGATCAGGCCGTTGGCGTGGGCGGTGGCCGCTATGTTGAAACGGTTGATGGTGCGGGCCGTCTTTGGGTTGCGCCGATTGGTAGCTGGTCTAAGGTGGATTACGGTCAATCCAGCATGGACGTCGATTTCTATGCGGCTTTAATCGGTGGTGAAATTAATGCCAGCGCTAGCACCAAACTGGGCCTGTATTTCGGCGCGGGTAGCACCGATTTTAAAGGGAATAGGCAGAGTAGAATCGACAGCGATGATCTGCATTTTGGGGTGTACGGTGTTTCCAACATAGCCGATATGGCCTCGCTGAATTATGGTGCCATGCATACCCGGCAAAATCGCGATGCTCATCGTACTTTGCTGGTTGGCGATCAAATGGCTAACAATTCAGTTTCCCCGGATGTGGATATTACCCAACTGTTTGCCGAAGCGGCCTATTCAGGCTTAACCACGGACACTTATTCCATCGAACCGTATGCCGGTTTCAGTTGGCTGCATATTAAATCCGATGGCTATGTTGAAACGGTTAACCATATGCAGTTTACCACCGACGTTGATAACCAGGATCTACAGGTCACCACGCTTGGTGCCCGTGCTGCGCTGCCGTTTACCTTGGGTGAAATGAAGATGGCAGTGAAAGGCGATCTGTATGGCATGCACTTCTTTGGTGATAGCACACCGGAAGCGACGATGCACCTGGCCGATAGCGGAGTGGCTAAAATCCAAGGCGGTAAATTGTCTACTCTGGTTGGTGTAGGTTTGGGCGTTGAAACCAAGCTCAACAACGCGGCTACGTTCGGCATATCCTATACCGGCGCATATAATAGCGATGTCACCTCAAACGGTTTTTATGCCAAATTAAAAATCGACTTCTGACATTGATACGAAACGGAACGGCCAATATTCAGCGGCTGTTCCGTTTTAAATGAAAAAGTCGGGGTATTTCTGCTCTAACAGCGCACGCAGTTGCTGCTGATCCAACCCTGCGGTTTCCTGAATAAACGCCTCTGCGGGGATCTTCTTTTTCGCACGCGAAAGCCCGTGCTTACCCAGCAGCGAGATATCATCGCGGGTCAGATAGAAATTCACCTTGATATAATCCAACTGGTAATACTTCAGATAGCTGGAGATTTTATTGGTGAAAGTAATCAGCAAATCGAAAGGGATCTGCTCCAGCGTGTGCAATTCATTGATATTGACGCAGCCGACGATCTCAATATGGAAGTGCGATTTCAGCATCTCCTTAAAATAACCGACCTTACTTTCTGACGAATTGGTGACGATAATCACGCGTTGTTTATATTCACTGTGGATGCGGTTTTGCAGCTCGTATTTTTTCAGGATCAAGACCAGCGTCGACAGATGCACGGTGGAAAAGGTGGTGTGATAGTGCTGGGCGATGGGCGCAGTGGCTTCAGCCACGCCCTGATAGAGCAGGGCATGCCGGGTCTGCACCTGATGCAGCTTTTTGTCGTCAAAATATAAATTGAACCGGCTTTGTACAATGGTCGAATAGATGAACTGATAAACCTCGGCAAAGAACGGCGACCCGTTGTGTATTTCTGCTCTCAACAGCGGGGAGATATAGTCACACAGGCGTTTGACCAGCGTAATCAGCGTGGGATCGTAGATATCGAATGGCCGCCAGGTAGAGGTCAGTGAGGAAATCAGCAGATCGAGAAAGCGATCTTCATGTTCACTGCCCAGCAGCGCAAAGTCGCAGGACTGTATAAAGTTAAGGTTAGCGTTGCTGGTAATCCCATGCCCGCGCCCTATTCGGTGCAGCGCAATGCTCATGTACACCAGAAAGTATTTTTTGCTGTTATAGCCCAGCGTAATCATGCGGCTTAGCCGTTGCTGACAAAGCTCGGCGGCAGCGTGAATTTCCTGCTGACACTCGCGTAAAAACTGCGTGGCAATGGAGCGATTAATCGGCTCATTGGCTTTGTGCGGCACCAGCAGGTGACCTTCACCAATTTCCACCGTTTTGAGGATGGTCAGGCACACCGCGATGCGCAGTAGAATCTCGTCGCCGTCCAGCCGCGATCCCTGTTTGGGAATGGCAGTCACACTGAGGCGGTTGGCTTGTAAAAACGCCGACAGCGCCTGATTATCGTTTTTGAGCGTGGTCGGGCTGACGTTGAATTTGCGGTAGTATTCGCCTTTATTCACCACCTCCTGCAAACACAGCGCCACGCTGAGATCCTTAATACGCTCTTCTGCGGTGGTGATATAGCGGTTAAACGGAATATGTTCCAGCAAGGCAATATATTCCCGATAGGTAATGGCCGTGACGATCGACTGCCCATCTAGGTGTAGGTGGTAGTCAGGCTCAAGCAGCTCGTTAATCTCTTTCATTGCCCGCTTCAGCGTCGATGTGGTTTTACCAAATCTGGACGTAACATCCTCGATTAATACCGGGCTGTGTTCCTGGATATATTTTAACAATGACAGGTCAAAGCTGTTCACTATGGCATCTCAAGGTCGCGTCAGCAGGGGATAATTTAGAATATAGAAAAGCCGGGATCCTGTCTGTGAACTGCGTGGAGCATCTTCAGAAGTAAAAAGGCCAGATGCGGTTGCACCTGGCCTCAGGCTGCTGACAAAGTCAGATATTAGGGAGAGCGTGCCGAAGGGGTCGTAGCGGCGTAAGCCGCCGACAAATTTGCCGGGAGCAAATTTGAACGACGTTAAGTCGGCCCGCAGGGTGGGACACAAGGATGTGTCCCATCATAGCCCCTCGGTGCGCTAGGCCCGAGTATCTCGGGCTAAAAAACCACTTTGTCATCAACCTCAAATACCGGCTGGGTAATTATTCGGTTTAAAGGAGCAGCATGTTTAGGGTCTATCACTCCAATCAGTTGGATTTACTGAAAACGCTGACCAGTACGTTGATAACCAGAGAACCCTTGGCCGATCCTTTTCAGCAGGAAGTGGTATTGGTACAAAGCCCCGGTATGGCGCAGTGGCTGCAAATGCAATTGGCAGAGCAATTGGGGATCGCCGCAAATATCGCTTTTCCGCTGCCTGCCACCTTTATCTGGGATATGTTCACTAAGGTCTTGCCAGGGATCCCAAAAGAGAGCGCCTTCAGCAAAGATGCCATGACCTGGAAGCTGATGTGGCTGTTGCCTGAGATGTTGATGCAACCTGAGTTTGCACCGCTGCAACATTACCTTACCGACGACGGCGACAAGCGCAAGATCCACCAGCTTGCCGGTAGAGTGGCGGATCTGTTTGACCAATATCTGGTTTATCGCCCGCAGTGGCTGGAAAGCTGGCAGCGCCAGGAACTGATTGACGGGTTGGCGGAGGCTCAACCATGGCAGGCTGCTCTGTGGCGCAGGCTGGTTGAGTATACGGATGAGCTGGGGCAAGAGAAATGGCACCGTGCCAATTTATATCGCCGCTTTATCAGCGAGTTGGAAAGCACCGATCAATGCCCGGCCGGTTTACCACCCCGCGTGTTTATCTGTGGTATTTCAGCTCTGCCACCGGTCTATCTGGAAGCGTTACAGGCACTCGGCAAGCATATTGATATCCACCTGATGTTTACCAACCCCTGCCGTTATTACTGGGGAGATATCCAGGACTATGCCTTTC
>JBAQHZ010000012.1:0-7349 GCA_049288585.1 Chania sp. | reverse complement strand
CGTCAAACGCACCAGGTTATCTTCGATCTTTTCCAGGCGTGCCGGTTTGGTCAGGTCTTTTTCATTGTGCAACTGCACGCCCTGTTCAAACTGCTGTGCGGTGTCCTCGGCTAGCGGATGCTCCAGCGTCACCAGATAGGTTTTTTCACAGTGATGCTTCGGAGAAGTGATCCGGTGCGACCACTGGCCGTCATCGGTCATCAACACCAAGCCGGTGGTATCAATATCCAGCCGCCCTGCCGCATGCAGCTTGTAGGCCACCGGTTCATCAAGGAAATAAAGCACCGTCGGGTGATCCGGATCTTCGGTGGAGCACACATAACCCTGCGGTTTATTGAGCATGAAATAGCGTGGCCCGGTAAGTTGTGACAGCACGTTGCCGTCGAATGTCACTTCCTGTTCTGGGGCCAGCTTGATCGACCCGCTCTTGACCACTTCGCCATCTACGGTGACGCGTTTTGCACGCAGTTCACGCGCTACCAGGGCGCGGCTGATGCCTAATTGCTGAGATAAAAACTTGTCCAGTCGCATTGAATCTGCTTTGCCTGTCGTTGTTATGATCGCATTGATCGTATTGCTGAATATGACGCCCCACCCTTACACCAGGTGCAAAAAGCAGGTTCGAAGAGGAGGAATCAGTAAAATCGCGTGGGGAAACAGCGATTGCTGTCACATAAGTATAGCGGCGTAAACGATGCCATGACAGCTGCAATTTCCAAGCCTCTCGCACCACCCGAGCGATAAGGGCATAATAAGGGAAACTTTTCCGCCATTCGGGGAGCAGCATGGCACGATTTCAGCAGGGTTTTCTGTTGCAAAACCGGTTCCCGATGGCCCATTCCAGCAAACGGCGTTAATTCATGGCATTTACCCTGCGCCCCTATCAGTTGGAGGCGGTCGACGCCACCATCCAACATTTCCGGCAGCATCCTGAGCCCGCGTTAATTGTGTTGCCAACCGGTGCTGGCAAAAGCCTGGTGATCGCCGAGTTAGCAAAGCGTGCCCGTGGCCGGGTGCTAGTACTGGCGCACGTCAAAGAGTTGGTGGCGCAAAACCATGCCAAGTACTGCGCTTACGGGCTGGAAGCGGACATTTTTGCCGCTGGGCTACAGCAGAAACAAAGCGCCGGTAAAGTGGTGTTTGGCAGCGTACAATCGGTGGCGCGCAATCTACCGCTGTTTGATGGTGCTTTTTCGCTGCTGATTATCGACGAATGCCACCGCATCAGCGACGACGATGACAGCCAATATCAGCAGATTATTCAGCATCTGCAAAAATCTAACCCGCAACTGCGCCTGCTTGGCCTGACGGCCACCCCTTATCGGCTAGGCAAAGGCTGGATCTATCAGTTTCACTACCACGGTTTTACCCGTGGCGACAGCAGCAGCCTGTTCCGCGACTGTATCTATGAACTGCCGCTACGCTACATGATCAAGCATGGCTTTCTGGTTCCGCCCGAGCGGTTGGATATGCCGATCGTGCAGTACGATTTCAGCCGCCTGGAAGCCAGAAGCAACGGTTTGTTCAGCGAGGTGGATCTTAACCGCGAACTGAAAAAGCAGCATCGTATCACGCCACATATCATCAGCCAGATTGTTGAGTATGCTGAAACCCGCAAGGGCGTGATGGTCTTTGCTGCAACGGTAGAACATGCGCGCGAAATCCACGGCCTGCTGCCCGCAGGAGAAGCCGCACTGGTAAGCGCCGAAACGCCACCTGCCGAGCGCGATGCGCTGATCGCCGCCTTTAAACAGCAGCAGTTACGCTATCTGGTTAACGTGGCGGTGTTGACCACTGGCTTTGACGCACCTCATGTCGATCTGATCGCAATTCTGCGGCCAACCGAGTCCGTCAGCCTGTATCAGCAGATCGTCGGCCGTGGGTTGCGGCTGGCACCCGGCAAGAAAGATTGTTTGATCCTCGACTATGCTGGCAACCCACACGATCTGTTCACCCCGGAAGTGGGTGTCAGCAAGCCACACGCGGGCAGCCAACCGGTGCAGGTGTTTTGCCCCGCCTGCGGCTTTGCCAACCTGTTCTGGGGCAAATGCACCGAGAGCGGCGCGATCATTGAGCACTATGGCCGCCGCTGCCAAGGTTGGCTGGAAGACGACGACGGCAATCGTGAACAATGTGACTATCGTTTCCGCTTCAAAAACTGCCCACACTGCGGGGCTGAGAACGATATCGCCGCACGCCGCTGCCATCAGTGCCAGGAAGTGCTGGTCGACCCTGATGATATGCTAAAAGCCGCACTGAAGCTGAAAGATGCGCTGGTATTGCGCTGCGGCGGCATGGAGTTACAAAGCGGCCGGGATGACAAAGGGGAATGGCTGAAAGCCACCTACTACGACGAGGACGGCACCAGCACCAGTGAGCGTTTCCGTCTGCAAACCCCGGCTCAACGTAAAGCGTTTGAAATGCTGTTCCTGCGGCCGCATCAGCGCGCGCCGGGGGTGCCATTCAGTTGGCAAACGGCTGCTGACGTCTTAATACAACAGGCGCTATTGCGCCATCCGGACTTTGTGGTGGCGCGTAAACGCGGCCAGTTCTGGCAAATCCGCGAAAAAGTTTTTGATTATCAGGGCCGCTTCCGCCGTGCCAATGAGCTGTATTAAGGGCCGTGGCGCGTACTTGCGGCAGGTTTTCATTGCCCAGAGAGCGGCTTTCCGTTAAAATGCCGCCCGCTTTACCTGGGTTCGCCCAGTGTGAAAGCAGGTTATCGAGCCTGTTACTGGGTCGCCTGTAGCAGGGTAAATTTTCTTTTAAGAGAAAAAACAATGTTCACTATCAACGTAGAAGTACGTAAAGACCAGGGTAAGGGTGCGAGCCGCCGCCTGCGTGCAGCAAATAAATTCCCAGCTATCGTTTACGGTGGCAAAGAAGCTGCAGTTTCCATCGAGCTAGACCATGATTCTGTAAAGAACATGGAAGTTAAGCCAGAATTCTACAGCGAAGCAGTAACTCTGGTTATCGACGGTAAAGAAACCAAAGTTAAGGTTCAGGCTGTACAGCGTCACCCGTTCAAGCCAAAACTGGCTCACATCGACTTCGTTCGCGTTTAATCGCAACGTTATCGACCTTTCGGGACGCCGAAGTAGAAAACGCCGCAATTGCGGCGTTTTTTATTGGCTGCGATCTGGCTTATTTGCCACCGTTTGAACGGCGTTGCAGTTGATCGCGCAGGTTCGGTGGCGTGCCGCGAATAGTCAACGTATCGGTAGCCGGATCCCAGAAGATCCGCTCACCTAACAGCATCGCATCAAAGTTCAGGCTGATGCCGCCACCGCTACCAGCAAATTTGGTCAACTGACGCAGCGTACCGCGATCCGCCGGGAAACTCTCTTCCAGTTGATAGCCCTGCTCGCTGGAAAACTGCAGGAAATCTTTTTCACCCACCGGCGCAATTTCTTTCGACAATTCCTGCAACGCAATCTCTTCGCCCGCCTGCAACTGCTCATTACAGTAGCTGTAAACCTGCTGACGCACCGACTGGCGTTCGTTCTTGCCCAACTGCGCATCGGCACAGTAGTCGTCCACCGCTTGCAGCAGGCCACGGTTCTGCGCTTTGGTGTCCAGGCCTTCGGCCGCCGCCAGGAAATCCATGAAGAAATCGGAAACTTTACGGCCCACGCGCCCTTTCAGGAAGGTCAGGTAACGCGTTGATTGCGGATTGGTTTCCCATTCGGTCAAATCAATACGCGCCACGATATCCGCGTGGTTGATGTCCAGATAGTGAGTCATGCTGAGATCCAGCTCTTCATTGACGCGCGTACTGTTACAGCTGTTCAGCACGGCGATCAGCAAATACTCCACCGCCAGATAACGGTATTGGCCAAACAACACCACGCCGCCAGAGGCAAATGGGTATTTGGCCAGTTCATCGCGCAGGCGACCGGTCGCTGCACGGCTGAATGCCAGGAAGTCTTCATCACCCTTGCGGCAGGTACGCAGCGCATCCGCCAGTTCGCTCCCTTCGTTAAACAGGCCATAAGCTTTGCTCTTGGCGCTGTAAACGCGGTGCAGCTCTGCCATCATCTCTTCCACCGCCGCATTGGTGGGGAGAAGAGAATCGCGCAACACCACGTCCAACGTCTGTTCGTCGCGTTTAACCAACTGGTGCAGTGCGATCTGCTGGATATCCAGACTCATGATAAATCCTCCTGTTCTTTGAGCGCGTATTCAAGCACTGAAGGCTTCGAACCGCAACAGATACCCAATGGATTTCAAGATGACGATGAGCGCAGAGATAGAAGCAGCCAGCCCCGGCGTATTGGAAGGCAACGGGTATAATCATTTCCTTAACGATCTTCACGCTATAAAAGAGCGGAAAATCACGGCTCTATACGGTAAGATATTGGACTTTGTCAGGCTTTGAGCACAATCTTTATGCCACAATCATCCCGTTACAGTGACGAACACGTTGAACAATTGCTTTCTGAACTGGTCAATGTTCTGGAAAAACACCATACTCCCACCGATCTCTCTTTGATGGTGCTGGGCAACATGGTAACCAACCTGATCAACACCAGTATTGCTCCCGCGCAGCGGAAGTCACTGGCAAGATCGTTTGCCGAAGCTCTGCAAGCTTCGATCCGTGAAGATAAAGCGCATTAATAATTATTTATGGTGACAAACCGTCAGCGTTATCGTGAAAAAGTCTCCCAGATGATCAGCTGGGGGCACTGGTTCGCCTTATTCAATATTCTGCTCAGTATCGGGTTGGGCAGCCGCTATCTGTTTGTTACCGACTGGCCAGCCTCGCTGCTGGGGCGGATTTATGCGTGGGTCAGCCTGATTGGGCACTTCAGCTTCATTGTGTTTGCTGCCTATCTGCTGATCATCTTCCCCCTCACCTTTGTGGTGATGTCGCAGCGCCTGCTGCGATTTATTTCTGCCGCGCTGGCCACTACGGGCCTGACCTTGTTGCTGGTCGATAGCGCCGTATTTACCCGTTTCCACCTGCACCTTAACCCGGTGGTATGGGAACTGGTAATCAATCCAGATCAGAGTGAACTGGCGCGCGACTGGCAACTGATGTTCATCAGCGTACCGGTGATCTTCCTGATCCAAATGCTGTTTGCCACCTGGAGTTGGCAGAAACTGCGCAGCCTTAATCGGCGTAGCTTTGGCAAACCGCTGGCTGCGTTATTTATCTGCTCGTTCTTTGCTTCGCATCTGATCTATATCTGGGCAGATGCCAATTTCTATCGCCCGATCACCATGCAGCGCGCCAATCTGCCGCTTTCTTATCCGATGACCGCGCGTAAGTTCCTGGAAAAGCACGGCCTGTTGAACCAAGAGGAGTACGAACGCCGCCTGATTCAACAGGGGAGCCCTGAAGCCGTAGCCGTAGAATATCCGCTGAGCCCATTGAGTTACCGTGATAAAGGGAGTGGTTATAACCTGTTGATGATTGTGGTCGATGGCATTCGCACGGCTGATATCGCGCAGGATATGCCTACCCTCACCCGCTTTGCGCAGGAAAATATCCGCTTCAGCAATCATTACAGCTCCGGCAATCAGGCTGATACCGGTCTGTTTGGTCTGTTTTACGGCATTTCGCCCACCTATCTGGATGGTATTCTGGCCGGGCGTAAACCTTCGGCACTGATTAATGCACTGAGCGATCAAGGCTACCAGTTTGGTCTGTTCTCTTCGGATGGATTTAATGCCAGGCTGTATCGCCAGGCACTGCTGGCTGATTTCTCGCTGCCGGCACCTGAAGCGCAGAGCGATGCGGTAACCACCCAACAATGGCAACGCTGGCTGGCCGCCCAGAATCATACTGCACCTTGGTTCTCTTACCTCAACTTCAGCGGTGCTGAACTACAGAATAATAGTGACAAACCGGATACGTTTATCCAGCGCTACCGTAATGGTGCGAAGGATGTTGATGCCCAGATCGCACAAGTGCTGGCGACGCTGAAAGAAAAAGAGATGCTGGACAATACCGTTGTGGTGATCACCGCAGAGCACGGTATTGAATTCAACGATACCGGCGAAGGGAATTGGGGGGCAGGTACCCACTTCAACCGCAGCCAGTTGCAGGTTCCTCTGATTATCCACTGGCCTGGCACACCGGCACAGACGCTCAACAAACTGACCAATCACAATGACGTGATGCGCACGTTGATGCAGCGCCTATTGCATGTCAGCACCGCTGCCAATGATTACTCACAGGGTGAAGACCTGTTTGCCGCACAGCGAAAAAAAGACTGGCTCGCCACCGGCAACCGCAGTCTGCTGGTGATTACCACGCCAACGCAAACCCTGGTGTTGGACAGCAACGGCAGTTATCGCGCCTACGATCAGAATGATAAAGAGATAAAAGATGAAAAACCTCAGTTAGCGCTGTTATTGCAAGTGCTGACCGACGTTAAACGCTTTATTGCCAACTAACTGCTTAAATCTAAAGCAATCAGCGATAAGCCATCTTGAATTCACAACGGGAAACGGTAGTATAGATCGCACTGCGTCGGCATGTAGCGCAGCCTGGTAGCGCACCGTCATGGGGTGTCGGGGGTCGGAGGTTCGAATCCTCTCATGCCGACCAACTTTTTATAGAGAAACCAACCTGTTACGGTTGGTTTTTTTATGCCTGCGATTTATTGATAACAAAATAATTCCCTCTCATCCATCCCTTTATTGATGTAAACCCTGCCCCGCTGGTGGGTTATTGTGCATGCTATCTTGGATAGTTACCGTACATAATGGATTCGCGGTAGCTCTTAGCGTAAGCAGTTTCACTCGCGTTCGGCCAAAAACAGACCTGGTTTGACCTGGAGATAAAGCATGATTGATCACACCGGCATCAATGTAAGCCAATTTGCCCAAAGCAAAAAATTTTACACGGAGGTGCTGGCATCGTTGGGTTATGTGCTACGTCTGCAACTCGGTGACACCGCAGCAGGCTATGGTAAAGCGATTCTACAGCCTGGGGACGATCCGGGGGGCGCTTTCTGGATCTCTGCCAATGAACCCTGCACGCCGCGTATTCATATTGCTTTCCGGGCCACAAACCAAGCACAGGTGAATGCCTTTTATGATGCCGCGTTAGCGGCTGGGGCGAAAGATAACGGAGCCCCAGGATTTCGCCACCACTATCACAAAAATTACTATGCAGCGTTTGTATACGACCCTGACGGCTACAACATTGAGGCTGTTTTCCACGATACGGCAGAACCTATCTGAAGTGCTGAGGCTTTAGTCAATGGCGTTTTATGGCAGTGAGTTACCGCTGCAAGATTTTTGTCATTTTTCTCTTGCATAAAGCCCTGGCTCTCAGCCAAAATAACTGTATACATAAACAGTCATTTTAAGGTTTAACTATGTTCGTTGAATTGGTG
>JBAQHZ010000011.1:0-9260 GCA_049288585.1 Chania sp. | reverse complement strand
GATCTTTACCGTGACGAGCGGGGCGGCGACGCCGGCCAGCCAGACGGTGCAGACCAGTGCTTCCGGGGTGGCAACCGCCGCACTGGTGAGCCTGGTTGCTGCGGGCAATCAAGTAACAGCTAGGGTAGGTTCGTTCACCACGGTAGCGCAGACATCGACCTTTGTAGTTGCACCACTTACTGTGAGTATTGCGGGGGGGGGGGTAAGAACAAACATCGGTCAAGGCATAACCTTAACAGTGACCACTAGGTACAGAAGCAACAATGCTATTGCTCCTAACAAGAGAATAACATTCTCTCGTATGTCGGTTTTGGATCGCCAAGGAGCGACGCGCACTAGTGGTAATATACTACTCAATGGGACGGTATTCAGTAGCTTCTCAGGTACGACTAATGCCACTGGTCAAATGACCGTAACAGTAACAGACCCAAGTGGAGTTGGGGTACGGACAACACTTAGTGCGAATGCGGATTCAGGTGATACAGCAACAACGACTGTCACTTTCAATGTGAGGACTAGTCCAGACTCGCCATCGGCAAATATGTATGGCTTCATGTCAGATACTGTTGTATCGCCACAAGGTATTACCTTCCAGCGTTCGCCATTGGCCGCTGAGTCTAGTTTTAATACTTTTACCCAAACTAGTGCTAATGAAGCATGGGGTGGTTTTACGAACGCTGCTGCTACGTCATATTGTCAGTCAATAGGCGGAACGATACCAACTGCCGCCGAACTTCAGAATTTAGCCAATAATAATATTGTCACCTTGCATGGTTGGCCTGCCACTGTCAGAGCTTATTGGAGCAGTAATAACAACTCTGTTAACCTTCAGTTTGGTAACACGACACCTGGTGGGGATGGTGACTTCATAGCTTGTAGAAGATAGATGGAAGGCAGACTCTACTGAATTAAGCGCAGCTTCACACCTGTCCCCTCTGGGTTGGGAGCATATCAACCTGAGCGGAGATTACACCTAGCATAATGGTGCGGTGAACTCACATTCCAATTAATTTTTGTCTAAATAACTGCGCCAAATAGTAGATCACTGAAGGGAACTCAATCCGGTTTGAGCGATCTGATCAATCGCCAAAAATCACAAACCCTCACAACCGGACTGAGTAAGGAACCTAGGGACAAGGCTGGCCAGTTTACAACCATTTTGTCCGACCACACCAGACCCATACAGGGTAGCGAGCTTCGAAAACGAGTGAAATGGATATAAAAGAGAACCAAAACACCAGGATTAATGCCCATACTCCGAAAATACCCCCAGGCATATTTCCCCCAGTAGAACAAGCAATGTGCAAACAGGGTAAAAGGAGGGGCCTGGGAGAGAGTAGCTGAAACTCTTTTTCTACGATGTTAGGTTAGGGGTATTCTTGGCGAGCATGTACTACGTTGAGAATTTCAATATGGTCCAGGACTCTATAGATAACTAGGTAGTTTGGATGGACGATAATTTCACGCGTACCTAGAATTCGACCAAGTCGGTGCATATAGGGCTGTGATGGCAGGGACTGCGTAGCTTGTTCTATATCCCAGTGAAGCGCGGCGGCGGCACTGGGGTTGCGTGTATCAATATAATCAATAATTTCCCACAGCTCTTCCAAAGCTTCATCACTCCAATCAACTCGCATTGTGCAACTTCCGTTTAGCCTCCAAACGAGAGCGGATTTCAGCCATCACCTGATCGTGAGGGATGCGGGGTTTGTTGCTGTTCATCGCGGCTTCCACTTTGGCACGGAACCAGCGGTCATAGCTGTCTGCCTGCTCCTGGGTTTCAAACTCGGACACGATGGGGGACAGTTTGGTCGTCATGGTGGCTTACTCCTTATTTTGCTGACCTTTTAACCAGTATAGCCTGCTTCTCTGTGCAGACCAAGCTGGGAGGAAGGGGCTGAATAGCAAGCCTGCGCGTCCCCCAGCCTGCGGGGCGCACAAGCTTGCTGGTGCCGGGGTGGCAAAGAACCCCAATGGCGCAGTCCGCGCCACACTGTTGATAACCTCAGCGAGATGGAACGGCACATGCGCGGTATTGCGGTACCCACAGGGCTGTTTATCGACAAGGCCATCACCGGCGCACCCTGGCGCGGTCAACAACGCCGGACCCGGGCGCAGAACATGGGTGAATCGCTGGGCGTGTTTATGCAGGGGTTCCTGGGCGAACTGTTTGACCGTCCCGGTGAAAACTGGCCCGAGGCCGATGTGACGTTGATTGATCTGGGTACTCTGGCGCGGGAAGGGTATGAAGCCGCACTGGCGGTGGCTTACACCTCGCTGGTGAACACCATCAACAATATCGCTGAGCGTGACCAGTTCCTCGACCGGGAAATCGTGTTTGCGACCGATGAAGCCCACATGATAACGACCAACCCGCTGTTGGCCCCGTTCGTGGTCAAGATCGTGAAGATGTGGCGAAAACTGGGGGCCTGGCTGTGGCTGGCGACGCAGAACCTAGAGGATTTCCCCGACACCTCGAAGAAGATGCTCAACATGATTGAATGGTGGTTATGCCTGGTGATGCCGCCGGAAGAGGTGGAGGAAATTGCCCGGTTCAAGAAGCTGACGGCAGAACAGAAGGCGATGTTGCTGTCAGCCACCAAAACCCCCCGTTGTTATACCGAAGGGGTGGTACTGGCCAGCCGCATCGAGGCGTTGTTCCGGGCGGTACCTCCAAGCTTGTATCTGGCTCTCGGGATGACCGAGAAGGAAGAAAAGGCGGCACGGCGGGCGATTATGCAGGCACAGGGGGTGTCGGAACTGGCGGCAGCGAAACAGATAGCCCACCAACTGGATGTGGCTCGCGGTATCGCTAAGGCGGCGGAATGATGCAGTTGAAAAAGACGGTGCTGGAGATAATCGCCGGTGACGGCCAAGACGGCGGGGTGTTGTTTGAGGCCCCGCCGCAGGGCAACCCGCGTATCAGTGAGGCCCACGCCGGGCAGTTAGCAGAATTATGCGACCACATCCGGGGACGTACCCCGTCAGTACTCACTATCACCTGCGCACCGCACCGGGTGGGGCATCACAGTTGTGTAGCAGTGACGTTGGCAGGGACGAGTAGCAGCGTCAACCTGTTGTTGACGATCACTGGCACACTGCGTTGGCCAACACCGCAGGATTATGCCCAGGCCCCGCGCTGGTATATCAACCTGCCGGATGCGGTCGATGCGGTGTACCTGGTGACACAGTTGGCGGCACGGTTGCACGCCAAAGCTAGCTGAATTAGGCAACACTATTTTATTTGGAATATTTCTAACCGGCCATTTGGCTGGTTAAAAATACTATGTGCAGGCCTAGCTTCAACTAGATCTGACACTTTTTCGGCTCAGGGTTAAATCTGAGGGGCAGATTTTTTCACAGCCGCACTGGTTAGTCCTTTTTGCTCATCGTTACCGAGCCGTAGACCATCAGCACTCTGGTTGAACCTGACGAGCCACTGTAACCTCCCTCACCACCGCTGAGATAACAGGCAAGAGCAGTAAACTCCCAAGCATCCTCTTCGGATGCAGCAATTTTGCGTGTGGTTAGTTTTTCCTTCCCGTATTGCTCACCAAAGGTTCGCACTCTCCGTGCGAACTCTCCAAGTGGTTCACTTACTGATGGGTGATCCCACCCCCAGAGCCAAGTGCCATCTTCAGTATCGTAAGTGCCAACTACTTGTACAGGTGCCGATATAACCATCCCCTTTTCGTCATTGATGAAGGTGATTGTGCCTGAATCAAGATCTACTGCCCATGAAGCTATATCAAGGCCCCACATATCCACTGCTGCTTGTGTGCGCAACTGCATCTCGTTATTCGCGCGCGCAATTGTGAGGTCTGGCTCTGAAAGCACTAGCGTATCGTCACTGGTACCTTTCTCTTTGCTGCCAAAAAGCTTCTTTAAGAAATTGGTCATTTATTCTCCCTTACTTTTTCATCTGACATGAAGTGGTGCTTGCTATGTGCGCTGCTCGTTGCCTACTGTCAGGTTTAATCGTTTTCTTGCACATGACACCACTAGGTCAAGTCTGAACGAATACACCTAAGGTTCACGTAATAGCTGTGATAATGCTAAGCCTGAACATAGATTGGTTTCTTAAGCATAATTAGTGTCATCTAACCGTCTGTTCCGGTAAAATTGTCCATGCTTATCCTCGGCATAATCCCACTGAGTCACCACAAAACTTTCAATATCAACATCTTTTAATTCAGTGGACATGCCCCAGATACGATCACCAATCCGACAAAAGACACTACCCGGATATATTTCGATATCGCCCCGGGATAGATCTGCACCTTCGAGCTTTGAGTGCTGATACCAGATATTATCTTTATCCCGCCAGTAAAAAAGCAGCCCTTGCCTCAAGACTTCAAGGGTTTGTGGGTCAGCATCGGGAACCCGTTGCCCCTTAATGAATACGTGCTGACCATCGGTTACCAGACCATATTCCGGTGCAATCAGGTTAAACGTTTGCGGGTTAAGTCCCTCCAATAAACAATTTCGACACCAGACATGAAGGTCATCGCAATAAAAGTCATGCTCCAGGCTGCGGAAGCTTTTACCATCAGCATGGTCGAGCACTTTCCCGAAATAATAAACACCTTTAATTGTAATAAGGAACTCACCAACGGTCCTGACGACCTCATCGGGATGAAGGTCCTCAACCACGTGTAACCCGCGGTTTTCGGTGAAACGATACACCGCATTCTCATCCGCATATTCTCCGCTGGTCAGTTTCCGAAATGACGTGGGTTCAATGGGTAACGCTCTCAGATAAAAAGGCCCGGGGGTCTCGTCTTGTGCACGGAACCATACTTTGTCATCAATCCGCAGCAAAAAAGCAGCATCATAACCCTCCTCTAGAACCTGAATTTGTTCTGGAATCAGGTTTACAGCGATCTTATGGCGGTGAAGTTCGAGGAGACCCGAGTCAATCCATATACCTTGGCCATCGGTATAAAGGGTGTCGAAGTAGGTATGACATAATCGTTTAAAAGTCAGAGGATTGGCATCTTTTATGACATTGCCATAATAATCAATCACCTCATGACCATTGGAGTAGTACTCTGTTTTTTTAATTTGGACCGGTTTTTCAGGCGATGCGTTGATCAAGTAGTGGTTATAGCGACGCTTAAGCGCGTGAAGCAGTTTCGCATCCACCCACTGACCACCACTTCCTTCACCTAGACAATGTAACCACTCATCACTCCATCCAGGAAATGAAAATGCCTCGCAGTCAGGTACCCAGTACGTCTTATCCCGAGTTAAAGTAAGCGTTCCACAACAGTTTTCACCATGTAGAACTTTCCCCTGCACTTTGGCAACCATAAACGCTGCGGTACTCCGCAATAGCGCCAGCATTCGTATCATTGTCAGGTGCATTTCGTCATAGCGCAGCCAGAGCGCACATCGTAGGACTCCCTGTTGTTTATCGTGTAACAACAGACATTGCTGTAATTCCTGTTCCTCGATAAAAAAGGGCAGTAATGCGTCTAAAACCGAGATGTTCTCTTTCTCTTCCTGCATATCAAGATCAGCCCATTCAGGCCAATGAGACGCTGCAGTTGGAGGTGATTTTAGCCAGCGATCAAATGCACTTCTAGAAAGAGGAATTTCTGCAAAAAGATATTGGGGCTCAGCCATAAGAACATTACTCTTTGATATAAAATAATTTTACTGATCTTCTATGTTGCATGGTTTGCCTAGTCAACCGGAAATTGCGTTACTTCACCCAACTTTTGTCAGCTGTAACGAAAAATAGACGCCATGCCAGCCCCTGAAGTGAATATAATCATGTTGTTATGACGACTTTCATTACAACTCTCGCCTTTAATTTAATTTCCACTTCCAACCCGAACAAGATCACTGCGTTTGCTTTACTACGGACGAGAAAAAACCGTGGGTCAATATACCTTTGCTAAAGGCAAATCGCTGATCCTGGTTGTATACGCTGGAGACAACATTTCGCGCTTCATCGTCCACACCTGCTCTGTCCCCTGTCCGGCAAACCAGATTTTGGCGCGGCCTGATTGGTTGATGCGGTCTAAAACCCCCATCAACTGCTCGCTATTAGGCTGTGGTTTGTACTCATCGAACAGCCCCAACTGCGCCACGCCGTGGCTGAAAAAATCTTGCAGCATCACGCCCCCTTTTTGGTATCGGTGGCCGGGTTGCCAAATCGCGTCCAGGCAGCGCAACGCAGTGGCAATGATGTCACGTGTATCTTGCGTGGGTGTGTTCAACTGCACGTTGGCCGAATTGCCGAAATAAGGTTCATGGGGGGAGAAGGGGCTGGTCTTAATCCAGGCGCTCACGTGCCGACAATACTGGCGTTCTTCGCGCAATTTTTCCGCCGCACGCGTTGCGTACATGCAAATCGCCTGGTGCATGTGCTCGTACTCCGTGATGCGATCGCCAAAAGAACGGGAACAAATAATCTGCTGCTTGGTTGCTGCAAATTCCTCAAGGGCAAAACAGGGTTCGCCGCGTAGCTCCCTCACCGTTCGTTCGATCACCACGCTGAAATGCCTGCGGATCATCGCAGTACTGGCATCGGCCAACTGCAGCGCAGATTCGATCCCCATTACCTTCAGCTTTTTCGATATCCGCCTGCCGATGCCCCAAATCTCTTCCACGGGCACCATTGCCATCAGCTTACGTTGCCGCGCCAGATTGGAGAGATCGACAACGCCACCGGTCTTATCCCATTTTTTGGCCGCAAAATTGGCCAGCTTTGCCAGCGTTTTGGTTTGCGCGATGCCAACGCCCACCGTCAGCCCGGTATCCTTTAGAACGCGGGCGCGGATCTGCCGCCCAAAGGTTTCAAGCTCAATGCAATGACGCACGCCGGTCAGATCGAGAAAGCTTTCATCAATCGAGTAAATCTCAATACGCGGTACCATTTCCTCCAGGACGGTCATCACTCTGGCAGACATGTCGGCATACAGTTCATAATTGCTACTGAAAGCGACGCCTCCGGCACGCTCAAATTTTTCTTTGATCTTGAAGTAGGGGCCACCCATTTCAAGCCCCAGCAATTTTGCCTCTTTGTTGCGGGCCACCACGCAACCATCGTTATTCGACAGCACCACCACGGGCCGCCCGCGTAAGTCTGGCCGCCACAGTGTTTCGCAGCTTGCATAGAAGCTGTTTACATCAGCCAGGGCGTACACTATTTCAGCCTCGTGATGGTCGATACCACGACCCCAACGATTTCCATTCCATCGCCACCGTCATAAAGCGGTATAGGCTGGTATTTAGGGTTCATCGGCTCAAGCTGGGCAACCGGCCGCAGACATAGCCGCTTGACGGTGAATTCACCGCCGATACTGGCAATCACAATGTCGCCATGCTCAGCGGTGATACTGCGATCAACCACAAGCATTGAACCATCCGTGATACCTGCCTCGAGCATGCTTTCACCAGACGCCAACAGGAAGTAAGTGGCGTTTGGGTGGCTGATGCAATACTCGTTCAGATCGATGCGCTTGTGTATGTAGTCCTGCGCCGGGGAGGGAAAGCCAGCAGGCACCTTGTCAGAGAAAAGTGGGATTTTAAGTTTTATCGGGGTTGGTGTTGGAAATGAAATTTTCATGGCACGGCTCTTTACTGTTTTTATATACAGTATAGGCGTGAGGGATGGTGGGCAAAAGATGAATTTATTCGGTGAATGGTATGAGATTGATCGCTAAGGAAAGAAAGTTCCTTGCTGCTGCCCCTCCCGATGTTCAACCCTAGACGAACATTACGAAGCCGGTACGGGGCAGCGTTAACGGCTATGTAGTGGCGGTTTAGGGGATTTCAACTGCCGATATCGCTATTGCCATTTGAAGTGATTAACGAACGTTTTATAAACACGGCTTTCGCCGTTTGCGAGCCAGAATATGTAGCATGTGGCTGTTATGTGCCAGAAGCGGACGTCGAAATATGTCACAAGTTCAAACATGTGATTAACTATTTTTTCATTTAATGCTATAGTTTTAATGCATTATATCAGTCCATTTTTATTAGGCATTCATGATAAATAAGAGGGATTATGAAGTTTGAATTTGGTGATTTATACAGATTTATCGTTTCATTGGGTATTTTCTTGATAAGTTCTGCATTTGTTTTTCCATGGTTATTTTTAAAGGAAAAACTGGAATTAAATACCGATGCTATATGTAAGATATCAAGTCTTGATTGTGATGTTGCGCATACAAAAAAAGAAATAATTTACTATATTCTTAAATCAATACCGGTTATTTCCCCTGTGTTTTTTATCGTAGGGATATTGGTTGTTATTTTTGGTGTGGCAAAATGGAGAAAGAATCAATTACTATTGGATGAGCAAATAAAAATTGAACACGATTTGAAACAAGCCAGTCTAAGACCTGCTACTCAGGATGAGATCATTGACAAACTTGAGAGTGAGATTATAGAGTCAGAATCTGAAGTAAGTTGCGTGAATAACTTTTCGGAGAAGGTAAGTGTTTGGGAACGTATGGAGGATAAAATTGCCGAAAAATTAACAAACACTAATGTAGGCAATGGACTGGAAAGAAATGTTATCATAGCAAATCATGAAGTGGACTTTATTATTAAAGGTAACCTCTTCAGAAGGGATTGTTTGATAGAAGTAAAATACATACGCAAAGGATTTAATTTTGGTTGGTTAAAAGAGGTATTTCTAAAGCATCTTTATAAAAAAAGCTTATATGAACAGTTCAGAGGAAAAAAAGCAATCGCTCTTGTATTAATATTAATAGAGGACGGGGTTTTCAGTAAAGATAAATATGAAGAATTGCAGACAAGATTGATTCAATCAAATGTTTATCATGATAAAAATGACAGGATAAAAATCTTCCCAGTGAGTCAATTTATGAACATTGAAGCATCCAAAATGGATTCAGTATTGTTTGGCTAAACTTACAGACGTATACTTTCTCCGTTGCACGTAAGAACCATATATATGGCAGCTCTTCGCTCATAGCTGCCCGAACACCTTGCTACGGCAGCTTCGAGCGGTCATTGAGACATTAGAACACCGAGTTACTATGTTATGGCTGTCATGCTTTTTTATTCCCATCCCATTTCTTTGTAGGTCTTACTATCCTGTTCAGGGAAATCAGTTTGATATTCTCCCCAGTTACGGAACGTATGATATCTTTTCATTGCTTCAAGGTGAGAGTCTGCATCACATGTCCACACTAATCTGTAGCTCGGATCCAGCAATTTACGAGCAGAGTCTCCCTGTTGACCAGCAAGACAAAACAAATCCAAACCATCTTCATTTG
>JBAQHZ010000010.1:0-1819 GCA_049288585.1 Chania sp. | reverse complement strand
GTATAGAGCCTTAAACTTGACATGGGGTAAGACAGGATCATGGCTGACATGCATTCACTGTTTGTAGCGTTTGTTCTTGGGGTGGTTGAAGGGTTAACCGAATTCCTGCCGGTTTCTTCTACCGGGCATATGATTATCGTCGGTGAATGGCTGGGTTTTACCGGCGATAAAGCCAAAACCTTCGAAGTGATCATCCAGTTGGGATCGATTCTGGCGGTAGTTGTCGTGTTCTGGCGTCGCCTGTTTGGCCTTATCGGCATTCATTTCGGCGGTAAGCCGGTGGAGCATGAAGGTAAAACGGCGGGCCGCTTAAAGCTGAGCCATATTCTGTTGGCGATGATCCCGGCGGTGGTGATGGGGTTGGCGTTTCACGACTTTATCAAATCGCTGTTTGAACCGAAGAACGTGATGTATGCGCTGGTTGTTGGTGGTGTGCTGCTGCTGGTGGCTGAATGGCTGAAGCCGAAGAATCCTCCGGCCGTGGGGCTGGATGACATCACTTACCGTCAGGCATTTGCCATCGGTTGCTTCCAGTGTTTGGCGCTGTGGCCGGGCTTTTCCCGTTCAGGTGCCACTATTTCCGGCGGTATGCTGATGGGCGTGAGCCGCTACGCGGCGTCTGAGTTTTCCTTTATCCTGGCGGTGCCGATGATGATGGGGGCCAGCGCGCTGGATCTGTACAAGAGCCTGCACTTCCTGACGCTGGGTGACTTGCCGATGTTCGCCGTCGGTTTTATTACCGCCTTCGTCGTCGCGCTGATCGCGATTAAAACCTTCCTGCAACTGATCAAGCGCATTTCGTTTGTGCCGTTTGCCATTTATCGCTTTATCGTCGCGGCCGTGGTGTACATGGTATTTATGTAATACCCACCATTTCAATAGTGGGCTTTGCCCACTATTTTCAGATTAATTCCCCCCTCTCTCTCGCCATTTGGTCCTACCAATCAATAAAAAATGTGAACCTTCTACACAGAATGGCAAAAATAAAAACAGAGTCATTGCATATTTTTAACAGTGAATTAACTATCGCATATCAAATATATTACTCCGCCATATTGGTCTGACCAATATGGCGGGGGATAAGTGCGAAAAAATCGCTGGAGATACCTGCATGCAAGTCTGGCAACAAGTTTATGATCCGATTGGTAATATCTGGCTGTCGAGCCTGATCGCAGCGCTGCCTATTCTGTTTTTCTTTTTTGCTCTGATTAAACTCAAGCTCAAGGGGCACATTGCTGCCACATTCACCGTAGGGATTGCCCTGCTGGTGGCGTTATTCCTTTACCGCATGCCCGTTGACCGTGCGTTCGCCGCAGTGGTTTATGGTTTTTTCTATGGGCTATGGCCGATTGCGTGGATCATTATCGCGGCGGTGTTTGTCTACAAAATCTCGGTCAAGACCGGGCAGTTTGACATCATTCGCTCTTCCATTCTTTCGATCACCCCCGATCAACGTTTACAGATGCTGATCGTCGGTTTCTGTTTTGGCGCATTTCTGGAAGGTGCCGCCGGGGTTGGCGCGCCGGTGGCGATTACCGCTGCGTTGCTGGTTGGGCTGGGGTTTAATCCGCTGTATGCGGCGGGGCTTTGCCTGATTGTTAACACCGCGCCGGTGGCCTTCGGCGCGATGGGGATCCCGATTATTGTGGCAGGTCAGGTGACTGGGATAGATAGCTTCGTTATCGGCCAAATGGTTGGGCGCCAATTGCCTTTCCTGACGATCATCGTGCTGTTCTGGATCATGGCGATTATGGACGGCTGGCGCGGTATCAAAGAAACCTGGCCAGCGGTAGTGGTGGCAGGGGGGAGCTTTGCCTTG
>JBAQHZ010000009.1:0-2028 GCA_049288585.1 Chania sp. | reverse complement strand
GTAATGTACATGTCACTCAGACATGTAGCGCCTCGACATTATTCGAGGCTCTATCTATGAGAAGAATGGATTTAATTATTATTGATGGCGCGCCGAGATGTCATTTTAGTCTTATTTTACAGCTGCGTGCCAAATGGCCAGTATTACCGTTGATGGTGACGCAGCATTATTTTTTATTTTCAGACAGAATGATGCAGGAGTATTTTGGACATCTAATTCTTAAGGAGTATAACGCCTTGTTGGCTGGCTTTCCCAATATATCAGCCGCGGAACACGCCGGTGGTGCATTTGCGGGATCGGAATGGGCTGGATGTCAAAGAACCTCATTAGTAGAAATATCACCAGAGGTGGTTCTGATTGAGCTTAATCAGTGGCTGCGCCAGCGACTTGCTGCTGTAGTAACCTCCCCAAAGGCGAGGGCTGTTGCTATAGACTTGTTATCCCGAGGCTATACGCCAGCAGAGGCGGGAAAGTTAATAGGACGAAGCCACAAGGTTATCTATCACCATCGCCAAGTGATAAAAAAAGTTCTGGGATTGAATAACCTTGCAATGGAACTAATACCTTCGCTGACCTTCAGTGACGTCTATAACGTTACAAGCAGCATGGTTGGTAGTGAATTAACATAGACAGATTTCGTTATTATTAAGGGCAGATAAATGTGTGCAGTACACAATAACAATCAATTACCCAGAGCGCTGATTCCGGGAAAAGTAGCGCAGAGATACTTCCTGCTTCTAGCTGCCGTCTGTACCCTGCGTGGTAAGAATATGCGTAACGCTCTTGAGGATGTTTTTGTTAATGGTCTTTCGCGTCAGGAGGCTTGTGAAAAACATGGCGTATCACAGAGTTATTTTTCGGTGAAATACCACCATATGCAGACGGTAAGTCGCACTATCGCAATGATGTATTCATCTGAGTTGCTGAATGATACTGCAACTCAGGAAGAAAGTGATACCGTCTGAAGGGTAAGAAAATCTGAATTTCATCAAGGGGTCTCAACAAATATAACCTAATTCTAATGGGTGGTTTCTTGATTGTTTTACACGCTAAAAAATAAAACCGAAATAAAAATAAAGCAGAGACTGCTACAAAGATGGGAAATAAAAAAAACCGGTCGTCAGGTTATTGCTGTTCAGTGGGTTTTATTGTTTCCTGAATGAGGTATATGCTGCCATTAGGTGGTGGGTATAGGTTGTCTAGGTATTTAATCTGCCTTTTAAATCTCAAGTAAATTAACTAATTTAAGCAAGATACATTAAAAGAAAAGATGTGCGGTTGTATATCAGTACCCCGTAAATAAATGTAGTGCCGCAATATCTTTTAATCGTCATTTATTAACTAGTAAGGGAACAAAATGAATAAATTATTGGCCGTTTCTGCTTTTGCTCTAGCTGTTACGCCTTATGCTGCTGTGGCAGCTAATGGCGAAGTGCAGTTTCTGGGTGTAGTCACCGACACCACCTGTGACATTTTGCCAATTGTTGGTGGCGGTACCGTGAATAATTTGGTGCAACTGGGAACTGTGGGCACCAACGCCACGGGTATCGACGTGCCATTTGCTCTGAAGGCTGATATGAACCAGAGCGGTTGCCAGAATCTGACGGCCGCCAGCACGGCGACTATCGGCTGGAATGGTGCGTTTGATATCAATGGGCTTAAGGCCCAGTCCGGTGTTGCTGCGGATGCCTGGGCGTCAATTGATACGGTCAACGCCAGTATCACGCCAGTTCAAGGTATCAATAGTACCAATCTGTCTGCTGATTTTACTGGTGATGTGCTGACGACGACGGGCGCGATGTTCAAGGCTACCTTGCACGGCGGTGCCATCGCGGGTGACTACAGATCTGTTGCCGCTTTCGTTGTGGCTTATAACTAAGAAGCCTGTTGGCCAGTCGGTACTGATGGCTGGCCATTTCGGTGATTCAGGTTCCTGAGTGGCAACCGGTCTCTCTTTTCTCTGAAGGCTGATTAGTGTGAACATCAGACTACAACATTCTGCACCGTCATTGCTTACGCTGAGCATCT
>JBAQHZ010000008.1:0-57745 GCA_049288585.1 Chania sp. | reverse complement strand
GATTCGAACCTCCGACCCACTGGTCCCAAACCAGTTGCGCTACCAAGCTGCGCTACTCGCCGATTTCTTGTTGCTGATACTACTGAATCTTCAAGCTTATGTCTATGTAAATATTAAAATTTATCAGACATTTTGTGTGGTGCGAAGAGAGGGACTTGAACCCTCACGTCCGTAAGAACACTAACACCTGAAGCTAGCGCGTCTACCAATTCCGCCACCTTCGCACGGTCACAAAACAGCTTTTAACTCTTTACTTTACCCTAGGTAAAGTGGGGTGGCTAATGGGGCTCGAACCCACGACAACTGGAATCACAATCCAGGGCTCTACCAACTGAGCTATAGCCACCATTACTTCATTACTACTATTTCACGCGGTAATCATACCACCGCAGCTCTTGCGCACAAACTTAATGGCGCGCCCGACAGGATTCGAACCTGAGACCTCTGCCTCCGGAGGGCAGCGCTCTATCCAGCTGAGCTACGGGCGCGTAGCGCCGTTGCGGGTGGGGATACTACGGTTTTAAACCAATCCTGTCTAGTGCTTTTTCGCAGAAATGTTGTGTTTGATTACGCTTTGCTCACTCCTGCGCAGGAAAGGAGCCTCTGTCACCCCTTTCCAACGGTTAACGCCGACTTTTCATACGTTTTTCAGGCTGATGCCATGTTTTGCCTCTTGGCAAAAGCACTGAAGATTACATCTTGCCGGTATAATAGTAGCCAACGAATTTGAGCAACTTGAGCTGACGGCCAATACGGCTCGGCTGGCTGAGCAAGCGATAGAGCCACTCTAAACCGAGATTCTGCCAAATCTTGGGCGCACGCTTCACGTGGCCGGTAAACACGTCATAGGTGCCGCCTACGCCCATATACAGCGCTTGTGGATGCACTTTGCGGCAATCCCGCATAAAGATTTCCTGCTTTGGCGATCCCATGGCTACCGTCACGATCGCGGCCCCGCTGGCACGAATGCGCTCAAACAACGCTTCACGCTGTTCAGGTGTGAAGTAACCATCCTGGCTGCCCACCAGGTTCACATTCCACTGACTACGCAGTTTCTGCTCGGTCTCTGCCAGTACCGTAGGCTTGCCACCAATCAGAAACACCGGTGTGCCTTCCTGCCCGGCACGTTGCATCAGGGCTTCCCACAGATCGGCCCCAGCCACGCGGGAAACCTCTGCGCCAGGATATTTACGGCGGATCGAACGCACCATGCTGATGCCATCGGCATACTTATACTCTGCCTCATCCAGCAAGGTATGCAGCGCAGGATCGGTTTCCGCCTTAAGGATTTTCTCCGCGTTCATCGCGACCAGCGTGCCTTGTTTTACCCGGCCACCGTCAAACAGAAAATCCATGCACTGCGCCATGTCACGGAATCCCCACAGGCTGAAGCCACGTAACACATACTTGGGAACCGAAATGTTTGCTTCCATTGTTATTACCTTTATAGAAGGCTGCCAGCAGAGGGCACCATTGTGCGTTTACGTATTATCCGCGCCTTGATCAGCCCAGCGATATCAAACAGCCAGTACAGCAATTTGGCCAGAATCAGGCAGACACCAAAAATGATGCAGAAGAACACGACGCGTGAAACGAAGGAATCCACCCCTTCACGCGCCAATACGATGATATTAAACACCGCACCAAAGCAAAAACCCTGCAAAATAGCCGCTTTAAAGCGGTTCTGCTCGCTTTTGCCCATTTCATACAGCCAGTCAAACCACTTGATGATCAAACCCACCACGATGGCACCCAGTGGGATAAATAGCACCCCGCCCATCACCACCAGCGAGCCAATCAGCGTGGGGGAGATCGCCAGACCGGAATGGTTGTCCAACACTTCCCAAGTAAAGTAGTTGGCGGTATTCAGCACCAGATCGGGCCGCCCCGGCCATAGCCAGGTGGGGATAAACACATAGAAATCACGCACGATCGGTGCCAGCCCCTGGAAATCGATCTTGTCGTAATTCTGCAGCAATAACCCCAGATTTTCCCACGGCGAGAAAGTATCGCGCGTCAGATACAGGAAAGTGTAGAACGCTTCAGGGCCGCTGACATCCAGGCTGTAGCGTTTCAACGCCAGCCAGAACATGCCGACAATACCGAACACCCCAGCGGCCACCAGCATCCACAGGGAAATCCAGCCACGCACAATGCCAATAAACAGGAACAGCGAGAAAGCGATGATGATGTTGGCACGGGTACCGCCCACGATCACATAGGTCAAGATCCCAAAGGCCACCGTCGCTGCCAGGAAGAAGAACCAGGCGCGCACATCCTGCTTGAGAAAATAGACCACCAGCATCGCCGGGATAAAGAAGTAGAAGAAGCGCTTGAGCGCCACTCCTGACACATCGCTGGAGAAGATCTGGCTGTAGGAGTTCAGTTTGAACAGCAGGAAACCATTCTGCATAAAGAAAATGCCAACGGTGCCAATGGCCACCAGCGCCAGCAACATCCAGGTGAGGTGGGTTTCCACCCGGTTCATGGTAAATATCGGCTTATGCTGTTGGCTGCTGCGCTTGCGCAACCGGGTTTTATAGCTGACGTAATAGATTGCGTAGAAGCAGGTCGCAGAAAGAATAGCGTACAGCAGGAATTCGACAGGCACCACCTGAACATCAAACTGGAATACCAGCAGACAAGTCAGCGGGAAACCAAAGTAAAACGTCAACAAATAGAGTAGGGAAAAGAACACGTTAAAATTAAAACGAACGCGTCGGAACTCCTGATAGGTCAGCGTCAGCACAAATAGTGCCCCAATCAGATAGACGACAAACAACCCGCCAAATTGAGCCAGCGTCATGGGTTTTCTCCCGTCACTTGCGCCAATGCCTGCTGCCAGCCATCGACGTAGTTCGGATTAAAGAAGGCTATCGAATGCTTGTCCACCAACGCCAACTGACGCTGTGACTCGCGGACGATAGCTTCATCCAGCGAATCGCCATAAAACAGTACCGGCAGATGCTGCTCCGCCAAGTCCTGCCAGAACGGGTTTTTACGGCTGAGCACAAACGGCACGACAAATTGTATCAACAGACACAGGGTGCCAATGCCCTGCTGCCGATCAAAGATAAAGTAACCAAGGTCGCATGCGCGCAAAATATTCAGGTAATCATCGAACGCCACTTGTTGCGTCAACAGTTGCAGATTCTTTTCGCTGAACAACGCCAGCCCGGCGGCACGCACCTGCTCAATATAAGCCTCGTTATTGGCAGGATAGCCCATCGGCACAATCACCCGTACATCGTTACCAAACTGCTGGTGGATCGCCTTCAGCGCCTCTATATGGCGGTTAGTGCGATCACCCGAGTTCCCCAGCAGAATGGTCAACGGCCCAGCGCTGTTTTTCTGCACCTCGATGCCGGTGAGTTGAGGATCCATACGCGTCGGAAAGTACAGCAATGAAGCCGGAACGCGCGCATGGCGCTGCTGATAGTGGATCAGATCGCCACGCGTAGCAAACACATGGCTGACCCGCCCCTGCGCAATACGGCGCAGGATGTAGAACAGCCGGAATTTCCAACTGGTGGCATTCTCGTAAAGATCGGCACCCCAGATGTGCCAACTCACCTGATGCGCTTTGATTTTACCACTCAGCAACGCCAGCCACAGCGCCGCATTAAACTGGCCGTGCAGGAAAAAGCGAGTCTGGCGGTCGGCCTGAGCGCGAGCAATCACCGCCTCCGCCAGGCTTTTCTTACCCGGAAAGGTTTCCACCTTCAGTGCGGGAAACGAACCCAACGCCGCAGCATCCTTGGCGGCCACCATAAAATGGCCGACCTGTTCAGAGGGCAATCGCTCAGCCAGCACATCATTAAAGAAGCGCAGCACCGTATGATTATGATGCGGGATATCAGATCCCAGTACGTGAATCAGTGTGATCATACTCGTCTACGATAGAGGATAAATACGCAGCTACAGAGCGCAAAATACACGATGTAGGTTGCCATATAGGCCTGTGCCGCACCCAACGCGCCATGCTGCGGGATAAGCCAGTGCGAGAACAGCGTCAGCAAGGCAAACTGGCTGACTTCCGTCAGAATATAAAAACGCAGAGATGCTTTGGCGATCACCAGATAGCCGAAAACGTAAGAGCCGACTTTCAGCACATCACCGACCAGTTGCCAGGCAAACAGATCGCGCATCGCAACAAACTTTTCGGAGAACAGCAGCCAGATCGCAAAATCACGCAGCAACCACACGGCCAAGCTGGCGGTAGCCACCGCAGGTAATACAAATTTCAGCGACCGCACGATTTCTTGCGCAATGGCGCTTTTTTCCTTCAGGCGCGATAGCGTTGGCAGCAGGTAAACGGTGAACGATGCGGTAATAAACTGCAGATAAGCATCGGAGATACTGCTTACCCCTTGCCAGATACCCACTTCGTCCCAGCTGTAATGCGCTGCCAGCATGTTTCGCATCATCACATAGGCGACCGGCAGAGTCGCAGAGGTGATCAGGGCCATGATGGTGAACTTGCCAAGATGGCTAGCCAGCGCCTTATCCCACGCCAGCGCCAGATAGCGCAACGGCAGCATCTTACGCCGCCACAGCAGGAAACCGGCAGGCAGCACCACCAGCGCAGGGACCAGAGCCAAACCGGCCAACGCACCTTCGTAGCCGCCCAGCTTAAAGCACAAGGTAAAGGCCACTACGCCGATCAGGCTACCAGCGATCACCGCTACCGCGTTGCCCATGGCATCGCGGTAACCTTTCAGAATGGCCAGGAACAGGTTGGCGTAAGCAATACCCATTTGGATAAACGCTAATGCTCGTACTACGTTCACATAGTCGGCATGGCCGAACAGCCCACGGCTAATCGGCTCGGCGGCAAACAGGAATACCAGCGCCAACAGGGTCGAAAAACCCAGCACAATGCTGGAGGCGGTACCCACCGCCATACGCAACCGCTGTGGATCCTGGTGATATTCCGCCACATATTTGGTGATGCCGTTAAAAATCCCGGCACCGGACAGCACGCCTAGCACAGTAATCAATTGGCGGAAATTACCCGCTTGCCCGACACCGCTGGGGCCAAAAGCCACCGCCAGCATTTTGACTACTAACAGCCCCACGCCAATTTTTATCAGCGTGGAACCGGCGGTCCAAATCGATGCTTTTGCCAGCGACATATCAGGCCAGGAAGCTCAGGATAGTCGTGATCACCGTACGCTGATTGACATCGGACATGTTATAGAACAGCGGCAGGCGCACCAGACGCTCACTTTCCTTGCTGGTGAAACGGTCTTCGCCGGCAAAACGGCCAAACCTCTCACCCGCCGGGCAGGCGTGCAGTGGGATGTAATGGAATACCGTCATGATCTCGGCTTCCTTCAGGTAATCGATAAACGCCGTGCGATCCTGAACGTCCTTGAGTTTGACGTAGAACATGTGAGCATTGTGTACACAACCCTCAGGGATCACCGGTAAATCGATACGGCCCGCATCCGCCAGCGGCTTGAACGCATCGTAATAGTTCTGCCACAGTTTCAGGCGACGCTGGTTAATCTCTTCTGCGGCTTCCAATTGCGCCCACAGATAAGCCGCCTGCAGATCAGACATCAGATAGCTGGAGCCAATATCGCGCCAGGTGTATTTATCAACCTGACCGCGGAAGAACTGGCTGCGGTTGGTGCCCTTCTCGCGAATCACTTCCGCACGGTCGATCAGCGACGGATCGTTAATCAGCGTTGCGCCACCCTCACCGCCAGCGGTGTAGTTTTTGGTTTCATGGAAACTGAAACAACCGATGTGGCCGATAGTCCCCAACGCTTTGCCTTTGTAAGTCGACATAACGCCCTGCGCGGCATCTTCAACCACGAACAGGTTGTGTTTCTTTGCCAGCGCCATGATGGTGTCCATCTCGCAGGCCACGCCGGCATAGTGCACTGGCACAATAGCGCGGGTTTTCTCGGTAATCGCGGCTTCGATTTTGGTTTCATCGATATTCATGGTGTCTGGACGCACGTCGACAAACACCACCACCGCACCACGCAGCACAAAGGCGTTAGCGGTAGAAACGAAGGTGAAGCTTGGCATGATCACTTCATCACCCGGCTGGATATCCAGCAGGATGGCGGCCATTTCCAGTGAAGCGGTGCAAGAAGGCGTCAGCAGCACTTTCGGGCTGCCGAAATGCTGCTCCATCCATTGCTGGCAGCGGCGCGTAAAGCCGCCGTCACCACAGAGTTTACCGCTGCTCATTGCAGCCTGCATATAATCGAGCTCGGTGCCAACAACCGGTGGTGTATTAAATGGAATCATGTAAACCTCTGTAGAACCAATATGCGGTGCTTTCTATGATGGCACCGTGCCGTTGATAGAGCCGTAACGCGGCGATATTACTCATCTGGGTCGCAACCCACAGGCGTTGCAGCTCACGCTGCTGACACCAGGCGATCGCGGCAGCCATCAGCCGTGAACCAGCACCCTTTCCTTGCGCACCTGGGAAAATAGCCAGCAGACCAATTCGGGCTTCTTGCTGGCCGATATCACGCAGGCTGACAAAACCTTCTGGCTGCCCATCGCTTCCCAGCACTAATAAACACTGATGATCGAAGGTCCCCAGTACCGCTTTTTCAATCCAGGTGGCGTAAAATCGCCCGCTGTCCTGCTGCCCATACCAAGGAGCGCGAAAACGACTGGCGGCGAATACGCTGGCCGCTGCCGCCCGCAATACCGGGATATCCTCAGGAACCGCCGTGCGCACCGCCGATAATGAAGCACTTTTCGTGCCAATCACCAGCGCCAAATCCACTTCACCTTCTACCAGCCGAAAACCATGCTCAGTCAATGCATCTGCTAAATCGAGGCGTTGTGCTGGTATTTTGGCCTGCACCAGCGCAAAAGCATCTAATTCCGCATCACTGAGCCGTGGTGCGGCATCGTCAAAATGCAGCTTGGCGCTGGAGATATGGAAAAATTCGCTTTCCCAGCCCAAAGGCTCAATATTGGCGCGGACGGACATTTAGTAAATCCATTAAGTATTTGCCATAGCCGGTTTTAGCCAGCGCCAGGGCTGCACGTCTTACGCCTTCATCGTCCAGCCAACCGTTACGCCAGGCGATTTCTTCCAAACAGGCAATCTTGAACCCTTGGCGTTTTTCCACCGTCTGCACAAAGGTACTGGCCTCAATCAGGCTGTCGTGAGTACCGGTATCAAGCCAGGCAAAGCCACGGCCCAACAGCTCAACGCTCAATTCACCGCGCTCCAGATACATCTGGTTGATGCTGGTGATTTCCAGCTCACCACGTGGCGATGGTTTCACCTGTTTGGCAAAATCCACTACCTGGTTGTCGTAGAAATAGAGCCCCGTAACCGCCCAATTGGACTTCGGCTTGGCTGGCTTTTCTTCAATCGACAGCGCGCGGAAGTTATCGTCGAATTCCACAACGCCGAAACGTTCTGGATCCATGACCTGATAACCGAATACTGTCGCGCCCTGCAAACCAGCTACCACATTTTTCAGTTTCGGGCTAAAGCTCTGACCGAAATAGATATTATCGCCCAGTACCAGACAGGTAGGCTCACCGGCAATAAATTCTTCACCGATCAGAAATGCCTGCGCCAGGCCGTCTGGACTCGGCTGTTCTGCATAGCTGAGATTGATCCCAAACTCTTCACCGCTGCCGAGCAAACGGCGGAACGATGGCAGATCTTCCGGCGTAGAGATAATCAAAACGTCGCGGATCCCGGCCAACATCAGCACCGAGAGCGGGTAGTAGATCATCGGCTTATCATAGATAGGGAGCAGTTGCTTAGAAACACCACGAGTAATCGGGTGCAAACGCGTCCCTGAACCACCGGCAAGAATAATGCCTTTCATAATAACTCCTGAACTTACAGTAACAACGCGGTGCCGATTCAACACCGCGCGTTCATCTCGAGGGTATTAACTTAACCCTAAACGTTCACCCGCATAGGAACCATCTTGGACACGGCGCCACCAGGTTTCATTGTTCAGGTACCAGGAAACCGTTTTGCGGATGCCGCTTTCAAAGGTTTCCTGCGGGAGCCAACCCAGTTCACGCTCGATTTTCCCCGCATCGATGGCATAACGCATATCGTGACCAGGGCGATCTTTAACATAGGTAATCAGATCGCGGTAGTTCGCTACACCCTGCGGCTTGTTCGGTGCCAGTTCTTCCAGCAGATCGCAAATGGTATGCACCACTTCAATATTCTTACGCTCGTTGTGCCCACCGATGTTATAGGTTTCGCCCACTACACCTTCGGTCACCACCTGATACAGCGCGCGTGCATGATCTTCCACATACAGCCAGTCACGCACCTGTGCGCCATTGCCGTAAACCGGTAACGGTTTGCCGGAAATAGCGTTCAGGATCACCAATGGGATCAGTTTCTCTGGGAAGTGACAAGGGCCGTAATTGTTGGAGCAGTTGGTCACCACGGTTGGGAACCCGTAGGTGCGCAACCAAGCACGCACCAGATGATCGCTCGATGCCTTGGAGGCTGAATACGGGCTGCTGGGTGCGTAAGGCGTAGTCTCGGTAAACAGATCATCGGTACCGTGCAGATCGCCGTACACTTCATCGGTAGAGATGTGGTGGAAGCGGAAGCCCTGCTTTTTATCTTCTGCCAGTGCCTGCCAGTAATGGCGGGCCGCTTCCAGCATGGTGTAGGTCCCCACCACGTTGGTTTCAATAAACGCCGCCGGGCCATCAATGGAACGGTCAACGTGGCTTTCCGCCGCCAGATGCATCACAAAGTCGGGCTGATACTGGGCAAATACCCGATCCAGCGCGGCGCGATCGCAAATATCAACCTGTTCGAAAGCATAGCGCTCGTTATCAGCCACCCCAGCCAACGACTCCAGATTGCCCGCATAGGTAAGCTTATCCACCACCACTACGCTATCGGCAGTGCTGCTGATGATGTGTCTTACCACGGCTGAACCGATAAAACCGGCACCGCCGGTAACTAAAATACGTTTCAACGCCAAACCCCTTTGGTGTCAACAATCCAGGATTGTTTAATTTCTTCCGGCTTAATCGCCTTGAACTCTTTATGATCGACCAGCATCACGATCACGTCAGCCTGTTGCAGCGCACTGGCAACATCTTTCAACGTCACGTGGCCAGCCAAAGACTTTGGCAATTGCTCAACGTTCGGTTCCACTGCCAGAGTTTCACCTACGTGCCAATCCGCAATCAGGTGTGCCACTTCTACCGCCGGGCTTTCACGCAGATCGTCAATATTGGGCTTGAACGCCAGGCCAAAGCAGGCAATTTTCACCTCGGAAGCACGCTTGTTGGTTGCTGCGAGACAGTCGGCCACAGCCGCTTTAACGCGCTCGACCACCCATAGCGGTTTACCATCGTTAACCAGACGCGCGGTGTGGATCAGGCGCGCCTGCTGCGGGTTTTGCGCCACGATAAACCATGGGTCAACGGCAATACAGTGCCCACCAACGCCAGGGCCCGGCTGCAAGATATTGACGCGCGGATGGCGATTAGCCAGGCGGATCAGTTCCCACACATTGATTCCTTGATCGGCACAAATCAGCGACAGCTCGTTAGCAAACGCGATGTTGACATCACGGAAGCTGTTTTCCGTCAATTTGCACATCTCAGCGGTGCGCGAGTTGGTGATAACGCATTCACCTTCAAGGAAAATCTTATACAGTGCGCTGGCGCGTGCGGAACATTTAGGCGTCATACCACCGATAACGCGGTCGTTCTGGATCAGTTCAACCATCACCTGGCCCGGCAATACGCGCTCAGGGCAATAGGCGATATTGACATCAGCCTGCTCACCAGCATCCTGTGGGAAGCTGAGATCGCTGCGCGCTTCGGCCAACCACTGCGCCATTTGTTCAGTCGCACCCACCGGTGAGGTAGACTCCAGAATCACCAGATCGCCTTTTTTCAGCACCGGTGCCAATGACTTGGCCGCCGCTTCAACATAGGCCAGATCGGGCTCATGATCCCCTTTGAACGGGGTGGGTACCGCAATCAGGAAAGCGTCTGCCGCCAGCGGTTTGGTCACTGCCTGCAGGAATCCCCCGTCAACCGCTTCCTTCACCACTCGGTCCAGATCGGGTTCCACAATATGAATCGCACCACGATTGATGGTGTCTACCGCATGCTGATTAACATCTACACCAACCACTTTTTTCTTGCGGGAAGCAAACGCCGCCGCCGTTGGCAGACCGATGTAACCCAGGCCAATAACTGAAATAGTGTTAAAACTCATAGTGTCACCTGATGATTCTTTAAAGCTTCGAGGATACGCTGGCAGGCATGCCCGTCACCGTAGGGGTTATGCGCCCGGCTCATGGCGTGATATTCGTTTTCATCCGTCAACAACCGAGTCACTTCATCGACAATTCTTGTCACATCCGTCCCCACCAAACGCACCGTTCCGGCATCGACGGCTTCTGGCCGCTCGGTGGTATCACGCATCACTAACACCGGTTTACCCAGCGACGGTGCCTCTTCCTGAATGCCGCCAGAGTCGGTCAGAATCATATAAGAGTGGGTCATCAGATAAACGAATGGCAGGTAATCCTGCGGATCGATCAGCACAATGTTGTCGATGCCTTTCAGGATTCGGTTGACCGGCTCGCTGACATTAGGATTAAGGTGTACAGGGTAAACCACCTGAACTTCTGGATGCTGGCGGGCAATTTCTGCCAGAGCGCTGCATATGCGCTCGAATCCACCGCCGAAGCTTTCACGACGGTGGCCGGTCACCAGGATCAACTTCTTGTTGGCATCCAGGAAGGGATAACGCTGATCAAGACTATTACGTAATACTTCGTCACTCAGGACACGATCGCGAACCCATAGCAACGCATCAATCACCGTATTGCCCGTGACAAAAATATGGTCATCACGCAGCGATTCCCGCAGCAGATTCGAGCGTGAATTTTCGGTCGGCGCAAAATGGTACATCGCCAGATGACCAGTCAGCTTACGATTTGCCTCTTCAGGCCATGGAGAATAGAGATCACCGGTACGCAGACCGGCTTCCACATGCCCAACAGGAATACGCTGATAAAACGCTGCCAGGCTGGTCGCCATGGTGGTAGTGGTATCACCGTGAACCAGCACCACATCGGGTTTGAAATCTTCCAGAACACCTTTCAACCCTTCCAGAATGCGGCAGGTGATTTCACTCAGCCCCTGGCCAGGTTTCATGATATTCAGGTCGTAGTCCGGTACTATTTCAAACAGACGCAATACCTGATCCAACATCTCACGATGCTGTGCCGTAACGCAGACTCTTGATTCAAAGGCTGCATCCTGAGCCAGAGCATGTACCAAGGGAGCCATTTTGATGGCTTCCGGCCTGGTGCCAAAAACAGTCAACACTTTCACAGCGAATCTCTTTTGGTCGGTGAACCGCAGGCGAACCTGCAAACTGGGCGCTAAAGCACCCATCAGCGAAATAATGGTCTTTTTTAATTACGTGGCCGGCGCGCCAAAGCAACACCAGCGCCAACCAGGGCACCGATTGCACCCCACATAATCAGCCAAAATACGCGGCGCGGGCTATCACGTTTTACGGGTTCTTCCGGCGTGCGCAGATAGCGATAAGTCTGGAACTTGGCATCCAGCGTCGGGCCAACGTTCAACGTTGCCAGCATGGCGCGGTTCTGATCGTAATCCAGATCGTACGTTGGACCAGAAGCCTGAAGCCCTTCCAGACGAGCTTGAAGCATCGGCTTGCCCAACAGGAACAAATCGGAGTCCGGTAATTGTTCTGCGGGTGTATCGGTCTGGCTGCGGCTAATTCCCTGCTGCTCAGCAATTTTCAATGCCTGCTGAACGGTTTTTAACTCACGCTGGTAAACCGCATCCGCGACCGCTTCCTGACGTTTGACCTGCGCATTCATCGACGTGGTACGCGCCGCCCAAGCACCCTGAATTTCTTCATTCAGATGCTGTGCGGCCCGATGGCTGGCGAACGCCACATACTGTCGCAGCAAACGGTTGGAATCCGGTGCCGTTTCTGCCGTCAGCTTCACGCCGTCGTTAAGCACTTTCTTGTCGTCACGCGGGGTAAACAGAATATTGTTAATCAGATCGTCGAGCAAGGCCGCATCAGCGCGCGCATCCCCTTCCTGACGCTGTTTGTAGTAGTCACTTTGCAGCCAGAAATCACGGCGCGTGTCATAGGCCGCCAACTGCATGATGAATTCATTATAGGCTTCATCGGCAATCCCTGGTCTATCGCCCGCCACTGCTGGCACGGTGCGCATATCGAGGTTACGCAGGAACTGCTGTTGCGAATAATATCCCCCCAACGCGTTAACCGTTGGCTTGTCGGTGATCGCCGTCGCGCTCCACTCCTGTTTGACCAGATAGGAGACGATCAGTGCGATAACGGCAAACAGCACCGCAAAACCGATAATCCATTTTTTACCGCGCCACAGCGCACAGCACAAACCGCGGATATCGAGTTCATTATCGACCACCGGGGTATTTTTTTCAGACGTTGTTTCTGGAGTCATCTCTGCCCAAAAGCCTCAGGTTAAGGTACTTGCTTATTGTTCGTTGCATGTCGAATACGGCGTTTCATTCGTTTGATATAACGCGCGACACGCCATGCACGTTTGATGCAATAGCCATAGAAGAAAAAAGCAAGCAAGAATAGTGCCAACATTACCCATTCAGGGATGAAAGTCAGACGTTCGCCAAGCACGCCAATCGCCGCCAGAATCGCTGCGGCCAGCGTAATCAGAACAAAAGCCTGACGCGGCGTAAAGCCTGCTCGCATAATCAGATGATGGATGTGCTGACGATCGGGAGAGAACGGACTCATGCCCTTACGCAGACGACGATACATGATCGCTATCATATCCATCAACGGAATAGCAATAATCCACAGCGCAGTAACCGGTTTGATGGGATGACTCGGCCCTTGGGAACTTTGCAGCAATACCCAGATAGCCGTAAAACCAATCAGCGTACTGCCAGCATCTCCCATAAATACCTTGTACCGTCGGCCCAGTATGCCGAGGTTGAGCAGAATGTAGGGGACGATAGCGGCCAGCATGGCAAAGCACCAGAAAGCGAGCCCAGTGTTACCACTCATATATAACAGTGCTCCTAGCGCGCCAAACGACACGCAGGAGAGCCCCCCCAGCAACCCGTCAATACCATCAACCATGTTGAAAGCATTGATCGCAGCCCAGACAGCAAACAGAGTAACCAGATAGCCAAACGGCCCCAACAGCATTTCCCAACCACCGAACACATAGCCAAAGCTACGCAGGTAGAGGCCAGCAAACACCATCATGGCTATGCCCACCAAGGCCTGAACAGTGGCACGTATTTTAACGCTGATATCAAAACGATCGTCCAAGGCACCGACAAACACCAATACTCCCGCACAAGCGAGATAAAGTTTACCGTGGGCAATCGTTTGGTCAGAAATCAGGAAAGCAAAGCAGAGACCTGCGTAAACAGAAATGCCGCCAACAAGCGGGATCAAACCCTGATGACGTTTGCGATAATTAGGTTTATCAACCAAACCTATCCGTTTTGCTACCTTGCGGGCAACAAATAAAAAAGCCAGAGAGAACAGGAAAACAAAAAGAATTTCAGTACTCATAGTGAGTAAGTTCACAGTTAACAAATCTCTGAAGAAGATTAGGCAGCTTAACATGGGTAAAAAAACGCACCATATGCAAAGCGACCTTTCAGTCATTTCTTATGACAACAGGCATATACATTCATCCATGCCCAAGTCATTTCTTGCTTCAACGTATTAACGTCAAAAACAGGTGTAAATAAGATAAATTCTCAGTAAGCCGTAAGAAACACTTACGTTCTTTTCACTGCTACTTATCGTATCCGCCAAAAGCGAAAAACGCCACGACTAGGCGTGGCGTTCCTCGAATATTTTTTACTGAATTATGAGCGCTTCATCATGTCGAAGAATTCATCATTGGTTTTGGTCATTGCCAACTTATTAATGAGGAACTCCATCGCGTCGATCTCGCCCATTGGGTGAATAATCTTGCGCAGGATCCACATTTTCTGCAGTTCTTCAGATGTGGTGAGCAACTCTTCTTTACGGGTACCGGAGCGGTTGTAATCGATAGCAGGGAACACACGCTTCTCGGCGATTTTACGCGCCAAGTGCAATTCCATGTTACCGGTACCTTTAAACTCTTCGTAGATAACCTCGTCCATTTTGGAACCGGTATCCACCAGCGCGGTAGCGATGATGGTCAGGCTACCGCCTTCCTCAACGTTACGTGCCGCACCGAAGAAACGCTTCGGACGATGCAGGGCGTTTGCATCCACACCACCGGTCAGTACTTTGCCAGAAGCAGGTACCACGGTGTTGTAGGCACGCGCCAGACGGGTGATCGAGTCCAGCAGGATGATCACGTCCTTTTTGTGTTCGACCAGGCGTTTGGCCTTCTCGATCACCATTTCTGCAACCTGCACGTGGCGGGAGGCGGGCTCATCGAAGGTAGAGGCGATAACTTCGCCTTTTACCAGACGCTGCATCTCGGTCACTTCTTCCGGACGTTCGTCAATCAGCAACACCATCAGCACGCAGTCTGGATGGTTGTAAGCAATGCTTTGTGCAATATTTTGCAGCAGCATGGTCTTACCGGCCTTCGGCGGTGCCACGATCAGACCACGTTGACCACGGCCAATAGGGGCGGCCAGATCCAGTACGCGAGCCGTCAGATCTTCTGTTGAACCATTACCACGCTCCATCCGCAGACGGGAATTGGCGTGCAGCGGCGTCAGGTTTTCGAACAGGATCTTGTTACGGGCGTTTTCCGGTTTGTCGTAGTTAACTTCGTTGACTTTCAACAGAGCAAAATAACGCTCGCCTTCTTTTGGCGGACGAATCTTACCGGAAATGGTATCACCTGTGCGGAGGTTGAAACGGCGAATTTGGCTGGGGGAAACGTAGATATCATCAGGACCGGCGAGGTAGGAACTGTCTCCAGAGCGGAGGAAACCAAATCCGTCCTGCAATATCTCCAACACGCCGTCGCCGAAGATATCTTCTCCGCTTTTCGCATGTTGCTTAAGTATTGAGAAGATAATGTCCTGCTTGCGCAGGCGGGCCAGGTTTTCCAGCCCCATATTTTCGCCGAGAGTAATCAGCTCAGAAACCGGCGTATTCTTTAATTCGGTAAGATTCATAGTGGTGGGTTCTTAAACTCGGGGTATGTCTCGAACTAATATCGTGAATGGTATGGCAGCGAGATGCGTGCCTGTTTACTGGACATTCGATCGCAGAGTCGCTGAGCTGTCACGGTAAGAAATGGCTTACATTGGACGCATGCGTTAACGGTCTAAGATCGAAGGTGCCTTAAAACTGATTTTTGCAAAACCGTTTGATTGTCGAAACACGGGCTGATTTCATATTCAATGGCGGCGCCGATGGTTCAACATAGAGTAAAACTTAGATTCAAACTCTTTAGATTTATTACTTAGGGCAAGTTCTATATGCAGTGTGATTAAACTTAGCACGCTTCTTGGCAGGCGTCTAGCGGTGAATTAAATACCCACATCCAGACGCCCGTCACGGGGGCTTCCCGCCCGATTACAGATTCGCGTTCAGGAAATCTTTGAGCTGGCCTTTGGACAATGCGCCCACTTTGGTTGCTGCCACTTCACCGTTCTTGAACAGCAACAGCGTAGGGATACCACGGATGCCGTATTTCGGTGCGGTAGCCGGGTTTTGGTCGATATTCAACTTGGTGATGGTCAGTTTGCCTTCAAACTCTTCGGCAATCTCATCCAGGATCGGAGCAATCATCTTGCACGGACCACACCATTCAGCCCAGAAATCGACCAGGATTGGCCCTTCGGCTTTCAGCACATCGGTATCAAAGCTGTCGTCAGTCAGGTGAATAATTTTATCGCTCATGTTCTACTCCACAGGATTAGGTCTACCTTGTAGGTGTTGGCGTTGTATTCACCAACCCAAGGTGATTTTATTTCACCGCGTTTATTTCAACGGATGTGCTTTCGTAAAGCAATAGTTAGCTGATATTCTACCATACTATGAGCAAAACACACTTGACCGAACAGAAGTTTTCCGACTTCGCCCTGCACCCGTTAGTCCTTGAAGCCCTTGAGAAAAAAGGGTTTCATCATTGCACGCCCATCCAGGCGTTAGCATTGCCGCTCACGCTCTCTGGGCGTGACGTTGCAGGTCAGGCGCAAACCGGTACCGGAAAGACGCTGGCATTTTTAGCGTCTACTTTTCACTATTTGCTGTCCCACCCGGCGAAAGAAGGTCGCCAGACCAACCAGCCGCGCGCCTTGATCATGGCGCCAACGCGTGAACTGGCCGTACAGATCCATTCCGATGCCGAAGCCCTTTCACAGTCCACCGGTTTGAAACTGGGCCTGGCCTATGGCGGCGACGGGTACGACAAACAGCTTAAAGTGCTGGAAAGCGGTGTGGATATCCTGGTCGGGACGACTGGCCGTTTAATCGATTACGCTAAACAGAACTATATCGATCTGGGTGCAATCCAGGTGGTGGTGCTGGATGAAGCTGACCGTATGTACGATCTGGGCTTTATCAAAGACATCCGCTGGCTGTTCCGCCGCATGCCTGCGGTTGATAAGCGCCTGAATATGCTGTTCTCTGCCACGCTGTCCTATCGCGTTCGCGAACTGGCCTTCGAGCAGATGAACAATGCGGAATATGTAGAAGTTGAACCGGAACAGAAAACCGGCCATCGGATCCAGGAAGAACTCTTCTACCCTTCCAACGAAGAAAAAATGCGTCTGCTGCAGACTCTGATCGAGGAAGAGTGGCCAGATCGCTGCATTATTTTCGCTAACACCAAGCACCGCTGTGAAGATATCTGGGGCCACTTGGCTGCCGATGGTCACCGTGTGGGCCTGCTGACCGGCGATGTCGCACAGAAGAAACGCCTGCGGATTCTGGATGACTTCACCAAAGGCAGCCTGGACATTTTGGTCGCCACCGACGTTGCCGCACGCGGCCTGCATATCCCACTGGTGACCCACGTTTTCAACTACGATCTGCCTGATGACTGTGAAGACTACGTACACCGTATTGGCCGTACCGGCCGCGCGGGCGAAAGCGGTCACTCCATCAGTCTGGCCTGTGAAGAATACGCGTTGAACCTGCCGGCGATCGAGACCTATACCGGCCACAGCATCCCAGTGAGTAAATACAACAGCGATGCGCTACTGACGGATTTGCCTGTGCCAAAACGCCTGGTGCGCCCACGTGGTAGCAACGGCCCGCGCCGTAACTCAGCGCCACGTCGTGGTGGCAGTGCACCGCGTAACAACCGTAGGCGTCCAGGCTGATATTCCTAATGAATTTCAAGTTGCAACCAGGCGGCGAGAATGTGAATCCCCAAGAGCTTACACTGGTAAGTGTTTGGGGTAGGCCTACAGCGTTGCAACTTGCCAGGCTAAGTGAATAATTATGCTCAGTTCCAACACCCTTTACGCCGCCATCGATCTGGGTTCCAACAGCTTCCATATGTTGGTGGTTCGCGAGGTGGCTGGCAGCATTCAGACTTTGGCCCGCATCAAGCGCAAAGTGCGTCTGGCCGCCGGGCTGGATCAGCATAATCACCTGTCGCATGAGGCTATGCAGCGTGGTTGGCAATGCCTGAAGTTATTTTCAGAGCGTTTGCAGGATATTCCATGCGAACAAATCCGCGTGGTTGCTACCGCAACCCTGCGCCTGGCAAACAATGCGGGTGAGTTTCTGCAAACCGCCGAAGAGATCCTCGGTTGCCCTGTTCAAGTGATCAGCGGCGAAGAAGAAGCCCGCCTGATTTATCACGGCGTCGCGCACACCACCGGTGGTCCGGACCAACGCCTGGTTGTGGATATCGGCGGAGGCAGCACAGAACTGGTCACCGGTACCGGGGCGCAAGCCGCACAGCTTTACAGCCTGTCGATGGGCTGCGTCACCTGGCTGGAGCGTTTTTTCAGCGATCGCAATCTGGGGCAGGAAAACTTTGACGCGGCCGAGCAGGCTGCGCGCGAAATGGTCCGTCCAATTGCGCCACAACTGCGTGAGCATGGTTGGCAGATTTGCGTCGGTGCCTCCGGCACGGTACAAGCGCTGCAAGAGATCATGGTGGCTCAGGGGATGGATGAGCGTATTACGCTGCCTAAACTGCGCCAACTGAAACAGCGAGCCATTCAATGTGGCAAGCTGGAAGAGCTGGAAATCGAAGGCCTGACGCTGGAACGCGCACTGGTATTCCCAAGTGGCTTGTCGATCCTGTTGGCGATTTTTCAGGAACTGAACATCGAGTGTATGACACTGGCCGGTGGCGCGCTGCGCGAAGGGTTGGTGTATGGCATGTTGCATTTGCCGGTCGAACAGGATATCCGTAGCCGCACCCTACGCAATCTGCAACGCCGTTATCTGCTGGATATCGAACAGGCTGAACGTGTCAGCCAGCTTGCGACGAATTTTTCTTTGCAGATCGCCAACGAATGGCAGTTGGATGCACGGTGTCGTGAGCTGCTGCATGCGGCCTGCCTGATCCACGAAATCGGCCTCAGCGTTGACTTCAAACAGGCACCGCAACACGCCGCCTATCTGATCCGTAACCTCGATTTACCCGGCTTTACGCCAGCACAGAAGAAGCTGTTAGCTACTCTGCTGCAAAATCAGAGCAATACCATTGATTTACCGTTACTGAGCCAGCAAAACGCCGTACTGCCGCGTATGGCGCAGCGTTTGTGCCGTATTCTGCGTTTAGCCATTATCTTTGCCAGCCGTCGCAGGGACGATACCCTGCCTGCGGTGCGCCTGCGCGCCAACGATGAAGAGCTGCACGTGATCCTGCCGCCCGGCTGGCTGGAACAACACCCGCTGCGAGCCGAAACGCTGGAGCAAGAAAGCCATTGGCAGAGCTATGTCCACTGGCCATTGTTCGTGGATGAACAACACTGATGTGATCAGGGCGCTGACAAAGCTAGTTATTAGGGGGAGCGTGCCGAAGGGGTCGTAACGGCTTAAGCCGTCGGAGTGCCCCTCGGTGCGCTAGACCCGGGCATCTCGAGCTAGAAGGCGACTTTGTCACCAACCTCAGGGCGCTGACAGCGCCCTCTCTTTTTAATTCCCGCCTTTGGCTTTCGCCAGCATCGCTTTCACACTAGCCAGATGGCTCTGCCCTTTCTCCATCCGCTCTTGCGGGCTGATCACCTTGCGCTCCGTCTCCCAGGCGAGATCATCCTGCGGCAATTCCAGCAGGAAACGGCTCGGTTCAGGGCGCACCAGTTCACCGTATTGGCGGCGTTCGCGGCACAGCGTGAAAATCAGCTCTTTTTGGGCGCGAGTGATCCCCACATAGGCCAAACGCCGTTCCTCGTCGACATTATCCTCATCAATACTGCTCTGATGCGGCAATAACCCCTCTTCCATCCCCACCAGGAACACGTACGGGAACTCCAATCCTTTGGAGGCATGCAGCGTCATCAACTGCACCTGATCCGACTCTTCATCGCTTTCACCGCGCTCCATCATATCGCGCAGGGTAAAGCGGGTGACCACCTGCGTCAGCGTCATGGCGTCATCCAGTTCGCTGCCTTCCAGCATCTCGGTCATCCAGCCAAACAGCGTGTTGACGTTCTTCATGCGCATTTCAGCCGCTTTCGGGCTGGGTGAAGTCTCAAACAGCCAGCTTTCATAGCCGATACCGTGGATCAGATCGCGTACTGCCGCCACGGGTTCACGCTCCACTAGCAGGGCAATCCCTTCCATCCAGTGCGTGAAACGTTGCAATGACTCCAAACCACGACCGGTGAGATGCTGACCTAAGCCGAGATCGAAACTGGCGCGAAACAGGCTCTTGTTGCGCTGATTGGCCCATTCACCCAGCTTCTGCAACGTGGCCGAGCCGATTTCGCGCCTCGGGGTATTGACGATGCGCAAGAAAGCGCTGTCATCATCCGGGTTGGTCAACACGCGCAGGTAAGCCAACAAATCCTTGATTTCCGGCCGTGAGAAAAACGAGGTTCCGCCAGAGATTTTGTACGGAATCCGGTTCTGCATCAGCATTTTTTCAAACAGCCGCGACTGATGGTTACCGCGATAGAGGATCGCATAATCACCGTAATGAGTTTTTTTCACGAAATGGTGAGCGATCAGTTCACCGACCACCCGTTCGGCCTCATGATCTTCATTGTTGGCGGTAATCACCTTCAGTTCTTCGCCATAGCCCAGCTCGGAAAACAGCCGTTTTTCAAACACGTGTGGGTTGTTGGCAATCAGAATATTGGCCGCTTTGAGGATACGTTCGCTGGAGCGGTAGTTCTGTTCCAGTTTGATCACCTGCAAGTGGGGGAAATCTTCCTTCAACAGCACCAAATTCTGCGGGCGCGCCCCACGCCAGGAGTAAATCGACTGATCGTCATCACCCACCACCGTAAAACGCGCACGGTTGCCGACCAGCAGTTTGACCAGTTCGTATTGGCTGGTGTTGGTGTCCTGATATTCATCCACCAGCAAATAGCGAATACGGTTCTGCCAGCGTTCTCGCACCTCTTCATTGCGTTGCAGCAGCAACGTTGGCAACAGGATTAAGTCATCAAAATCCAGCACGTTACAGGCTTTCATATGGGCATCGTACAGCCCATAACAGTGAGCAAACAGCTTATCGCGCTCGGAACGCGCTAATCCCATCGCCCGCGGAGGATCTATCAGGTCATTCTTCCAGTTGGAAATGGTAGAAATCAGCTGAGCCACCAGCGTTTTATCGTTTTCTAACCATTTTTCAGTCAGATCTTTCAGCAATGCCAACTGATCCTGATCGTCGAACAGCGAAAAGTTGGACTTCATCCCCAGCGCCACATATTCCCGTTTGATCACCTCCAACCCTAACGTGTGGAAGGTGGAGATCAACAGCCCACGTGCCTCTTTGCGCCCCATGGTTTGCGCCACACGCTCTTTCATCTCCCGCGCCGCCTTGTTGGTAAAGGTCACGGCAGCGATGTGCCTCGCCTGATAACCACATTGGTGGATCAGATGAGCGATTTTGTTGGTGATCACACGCGTCTTGCCGGAGCCGGCACCGGCCAGCACCAGGCAGGGCCCGGTAACGAATTCGACGGCTTGTTGTTGGCTGGGATTTAATCGCATGGCGCTTTATTGCTCGATTTTTATGACGTGGGGGAGAGGATTGTAGCAGAAAGCGCCAGCGAGACTTAACAGGTATACTCGTCATACTTCAAGTTGCATGTGCGTTGGCTGCACTCACTCATCCCAGTCACATAGTTATCTATGCTCCTGGGGATTCACTCCTTTGCCGCCTTCCTGCAACCCGAATTATTTAGAGTATATAATGACAGCAATTTCTGCATGACTGAACGGACAAGATGATGGCAAAAACGGCTTGTGCCCTGCACATTCTGGTAGATAACGAAAAGCTGGCCAACGAGTTGCTGGCCAAACTGAAACGAGGTGTCAGCTTCGATACGCTGGCACGCAAATACTCAAGCTGCCCATCAAAGCGTAACGGTGGCTCACTGGGTGAATTCAACAAAGGCACTATGGTGGCGGCCTTTGATAAAGCGGTATTCAGCATTCCGCTGCTGAAACCCTACGGCCCGGTGAAAACCCAGTTTGGCTATCACATCATCAAGGTGCTTTATCGCAATTAAACTCAGGGGCAGCGTTCTGCCCCCTGTTTTTATGGTGTGCTGGTTCCAGGTGTGGCGGCATCGGCCGGTTTGGCTTCTTCGTTGACCACGGCCGGAGCTGGCGTCATGATACCGTTGTAGGTTTCCTGCAACTGTTTCGTGTTCATCTCCGGCTCACCTTTCGGCTGTATCAGCACCAGCGTTGCGTCCTGCGACAACTGCAACTTCAGCTCTTGATTCAGCGCTTCCAACGTCAGCGACGAAAGAAACGCCTGGCGCAGTTTCTGGTATTGTTCCGGCGCAATATCCACCACCCCGCTCTGCTGCGAACGCAAGCGCTGGCTCATCAGGATATCGGTATCCGTGCGAGCATAGGTGGCAAACAGTTTGCTCAGCTGATCGCTTTTCTGCGCCAACAGCGCATTGAACTCATCTTGTGAGAAGCCGTTTTTGCGCAAATTGGCCAATTCGCGAGCAATAAACGCCAAACCGGTGTTCAGGTTTTCATTTGGCGAGTTCAGATGGATCGCACACTGGGCGCGCTGATACTGCACCCGGCAGTCGAAGCCCAACTGAATATTTTTCTGATCGCTTTTCTGCAGCACCTGCTGGATATGCCAGAACAAGGCTTCGCGTGCGATATCGCTGCGCCAGTAGCGGCTCAGGCTTTGTGAGTCGCGGATCGGGTGCCACGGCGAATCCCACATGATCGAAAGCGTATCTTGCTTCACCTGATCGCTCATCAGGCTAACCGGCTGCGGGGATAATGGCGTCAAGGTCGGCATGGTTGCCGGCGTTTCACGCTTGCCCTTCAACGGCGAAAACGCTTTATTGATCTGCTCACTCAGGCTACGGCTGTCGACTTTCCCCACTACGTATAACGTCATAGCGTCCGGGGTATACCACTGCCCATAAAATTTCGTCAGTTCATCAATATTTACTGGCTGCTTTATCGGTTGGCCCGGATCGTGCGCCAGCAACGTTGAGTCTTTCAGGCGATAACGCCACCAGGAATCTTTTGGGTCGGGCGGGAAAGTGCCGATAGGGTCGGCACTGGAATTCATCACCGCCTGCACCGTGTGCTCATCAATCGCCAGCCGGCCGGTAGTATCAGCCAGCCAGTTCAGGGCTTCTTTCAACAGATCGGGGCGGTTATTCGGCAGGCTCAGATTGTACAAAGTGAAATCATAAGAGCTGATGGCAGGCGGCAATGGCCGTTCGCTGTCCACGCTCTGCTGCCACAGCGAACGTAACTGTGGGTCGGTAAAACTCTCGCTGCGCGCGATCGCAATGCGCGGCAACAGATGGGCAAAACCGATCTGCTGGGAAGACTCCATCAGCGATCCGGTATTGACCATCAAACGCAGTTCAACACGATCGCTTGGCCGCTGCGGCGTATCAAGAATCTGCCAGGAAAACCCGTTCTCCAGTTGCCCTTGCTGCCAAGCTGGATCCGGTTGTAGTGCTTCAGCCTGCACGCTGCCGCTGGCCGCAGCCAACAGTAGCCCACCCACTAAAAGATGAATTCTGGTGCCCTGCATGTGAACCCCTACTTAATGACTATCCAATTTTTATATGCAATTACGGGTATTCCGTCCAATGGAATACTAGGCTGCGCCCAAATTCGTGCGTGGCACAGTCTACAATAACGCCCTGAGCTTCACGGTGGGGCGGAAAGCGGAAAGTGTACCATTCTGTTAGACCGCGCGCCTTTGCGGATGTCACTCATCAGAGTGAAAAATAATGGATAGCAGAATTTTAAGTACGAAAAGTGTCTACGAAGCGAGGAAAAACCACATCGGCTGCGGGTTGCAGCCGATGTTTCAGCAGGAAAAATCAGGCAGAAGGCAGTGTCTTGTTGGCAGGCACGGCGCCGGGTTTATTGTTCAGCGTGTCGCGGAGCTGTTTTTCATCCAATTGGTTGCACCACTTCGCCACCACTACGGTTGCAACGCCGTTACCCACCAGGTTAGTCAGCGCACGCGCTTCTGACATAAAGCGGTCGATACCCAGGATCAGCGCCAAACCCGCCAGCGGCAAGTGGCCCACGGCCGAGATGGTGGCAGCGAGCACGATAAAGCCGCTACCGGTAACACCTGCGGCCCCTTTCGAAGACAGCAGTAGTACAACCAGCAGTGTCACCTGATGCATGATGTCCATGTGGGTGTTGGTCGCCTGGGCGATAAACACCGCCGCCATGGTCAGATAGATCGAGGTACCATCAAGGTTGAACGAGTAGCCGGTTGGAATCACCAGGCCGACGACCGACTTCTTGCAACCCAGTTTTTCCATTTTATCGAGCATGCGCGGCAACACCGACTCGGAAGACGAAGTCCCGAGCACGATCAACAACTCTTCTTTGATATAACGAATGAATTTGAAGATGTTGAAGCCGTTGTAGCGGGCAATCGATCCGAGCACCACAATGACAAACAGCAAACAGGTGATATAGAAACAGGCAATCAACTGGCCCAGTTGCACCAATGTCCCCACACCGTATTTACCGATGGTGAACGCCATAGCACCGAACGCGCCCAGCGGAGCCAAGCGCATGATCATGTTGATAATGCCGAAGATCACGCGTGAGAAACTCTCAATCACGTTGAAGATCAACTGGCCTTTTTCACCCAAGCGATGCAGGGCAAAACCGAACAGCACGGCAAACAGCAACACCTGCAAGATATTGCCGCTGGCAAATGCACCAATCACGCTGCCTGGAATAATGTCCAGCAGGAAGGGAATGATCCCCTGTTGCGACGCCTGCTCGGCGTACACCGCCACCGCTTTGGCATCGAGCGTGCCAGGATCGACGTTCATCCCGGCACCGGGTTGCACCACGTTAACGATCACCAAGCCGATCAGCAGCGCAAGGGTACTGACAATTTCAAAGTACAGCAGTGCAATCGCCCCGGTCCGGCCAACGGCCTTCATGCTTTCCATACCCGCGATGCCGGTCACCACGGTACAGAAAATCACAGGTGCGATAATCATTTTGATTAATTTAACAAATCCATCACCCAGTGGTTTCATCTGGGCACCGATGTCAGGGTAAAAATGGCCAAGCAGGATACCTAACGTAATGGCTGTCAGCACCTGAAAATAGAGGCTCTTAAAGATAGTTGTTTTCATATGAAATCCTTTGGGGGGAGACAACGCGGCAGTCGGACATTCACTCGTCCGTCCTGTTTATCGCTTGCGCGGAAAATAACACCCACATAACAACATGGAAATAATTTGTTGTCCCCAAAAACGCTTATTGATATGAATTTAAGAGCTGAAACGCGTCAGCTAGACTGCAAAATTGAAAGTTACGTAAGTTTTTCTTTGCACTAACGCAAAAGGGGTAGGAGTGAAGCGCGATTTTCGGACGCCACAAAAGTACCAGAAAATACGGGCATCCCTAAAAGAAGGTGGCGAAAAAACCGACTACACAGGCGAACAGAATTGAGCCTCAAACGCCTCACGGGGCAATGGCTTGGCAAACAGAAAACCTTGACCATTGCGAATGCCATGCTGCAAAAGCCAATCCCGCTGTACGTCGGTTTCAACACCCTCCGCCATCACAGGCAGGTCGAGCACCTCAGAGATGGAGCTGATGATACGGACGATTGCATCATCCTCCGGCAGGCCATCAATGAAACTCTTACCGATTTTAATCAAATCTATCGGCAAGCGTTTGAGATGATTCAGATAATTCAGGCTGGAATAGCCCATGCCAAAGTCATCCAGCACGATAGACAAGCCCAAATCATGCAGTTCACGCAGCAACTCCAGCACATGCTCAAGATCGTTCAGGCGCACGGTTTCAGTAATTTCCAGCAACAGCTTGCCCGGTTCGATCTGATGCTGAGCCAACAGCTGTTTCAGGTGTGGGATAAAATTTTTATGTTGCACCTGAGTCGCGGAAACATTCACCGCCAGTGGCAACCTGATACCTTGATCTTGCCACTGTTCCAGAATACGGCAGGACTCTTCCAGCACCCAGTTGCCGAGCGGGATGATAACGCCCAACTCTTCCGCCAATGGGATCACTTCGGTTGGCAACACAACGCTCCCATCGTGCTGCTGCCAGCGCAGCAAGGCTTCGGCGCCCAGCACCTGCTGGGTTTGCATATCCACCTGCGGTTGCAGAAACAGCGTAAACCGGCGCTGCTCAATCGCCTGTAAGATCTCGCTTTCCTGCGTCAGCCTCTTTTGCGTCTTTTCCGTCAGGCTTGGCTCAAAGAACAGGATCTGATTCTTGCCTTCACGATGTGCTGACATCATGGCCGACGTGGCGCTACGCAGCAGTTGCTCTGCGCCTTCCCCACGAAACGGAAAATGGGCAATACCGATGTTGGCGCTGGGCCGTAGCGACATTTGTTCCAAACTCAGTGGCTGATTGATTTCCGCCATAATGCGCCTGGCCAACTGCATAGCATGGAGTGGTTGCTCAATATTTTTCGCCAGAATGGCAAACTCGGCGTTACTCAACTGCGCCAGCACACAGTCAGTACCTATGGAGGTCCGCAGTTTTCTCACCATCATCAGCAACAGCGTTTCACGCCTTGACGGGCTGAGCACGCCGGACACTTCGTGCAATGTTTCAATCCCGACCACCAGCAGGTTAAAACGCGCCGGGCGCGAACTGGAAGCCATGTGCTGTTCAAGCAATGCGGTAAACAACACCGAGTTGGGCAATTCGGTAATCGAGTTATGGGTGCTGAGGCGGCTCATTTCAGTATGCGCTTTGGCCAGCATCTGCTGATTGCGGTTGTAATTGCGCACCAGCAAACCCAATTCGTCATCCTGGTGCTGAGCGGGCAACATCAGCTGGTGATAAGGCATATCTTCCGGGGAGATATTCTCCAGTTCCCGCACCATCGCGCGCAGTGGGTAAACCAGCAACCGATTCATACACCAGGTAATGGCGACGGACAGGATCAAGGCCAGTAACAGATAAGTCGACAACATCGTCGATAGCGTGCTGAGAATAAACTGGTACATGCGGAACGAATCAGCCTGTAACACCAGATAAGCCAGCGGCTGAGGATTGGCTGGCACCCGCTCCAGCGAATAAAGCGGCACGGAAATCTGCACCGGTAGCTCAAAAATACGCTCCAGCAGCGCAGGAACCGGCCGTTCAGGCGGGAAATTGGCATGCACGGCTTCAAACTCATTCGGCAATACGATGTACGCGCGCGTGAGGATCCCCACCGGCAGCAACGAATTGAGCACCCTCTCGGTTTCCGGCACATCCATGCGCAACACAGCCTCGGCAAGCGGTTGGCGGACAGAGTGTGCGATACTCTCCAATTGATGGGCGTAATCATCCCTGCGCTGCTGCACAAAATGGAATAGCTGGATCACGATGAAGATACAGATTGTCACCAGTGCGACACTGGATACCGTTGCCATCTGCTTAATCGTTAATGAACGCCTGACCTGCAAACCTTCTCTCCGCTCATGCGTGCTGCAATAAAAAGGGGCGGATACAGTATCCTCGCCCCTCGAACCGGTCTGAGTATACGCGATTGCTTCGTATTCTTGCCTGGCCAACCGTCTGGCTAAAGGCAGAAAAGCGCGGGTTTCAGTATTTTCCTAACTGGAATGCCCACAGGGTAACAAAACTACCCTGTGGGTGACACCCGAATCGACCGATTTCTCAATACTTGAAATCAGCGTATGGCGTCAGGGGCTGCGGTGGCAAATCGAGATCGCCTTGCCAACCTTCGAACGAGTAACGCAGATAAATCAGAGCATGACTTGGGGTGTAGTTTTTGGCCTGCTGGATATCCACTCCTGCCCCCATGGTCCAATGAGAACCAAGGCGGCGCTCGATAATCGCCCGCAGCGTATAGCCGATCCCTGAGGAGGAACTGCCCGTTTCTACGTCAAACTTGTCTGGCAGTGAATCAGGGATCAACCCCTGTAACGGATAGCGTTTTTGGTCATTGGATTTTGAATGAGAGATCGACACCGAGCCTCCCACCTCCCACGACCAGTTCTCGGTGCGCTGGCGATAATTCACCGGCACGGCCAGCGATACATACTCCTGCGGGCTGTAATAGCCCCCTTGCCCCAGAGAATAACCGCTCAAATCCTTCTGGTAGTGCCACAGCATGCTGCTCAGGCCAAGGCTCAGACGGCGATTATCTTCGTTGATCAGCTTATAGTAGTAACCGGCCATCAGGCGCTGACGCTGGTTATTCTCAACGTTTTGGCCGGTAAGCTGATGAGCGCTGAGATCGGCCCAGACGCCGTTGGCTTCACCGCGATCGTAACTGCCACTGAGGCTGATGCCGGTCGCGCGTACGCCGCCCCAGGTGATACCGGTATTGGGATCGCGTGTGCCGCCAAACGCCAGCAATGAGCTGGAAATCGGCCGACGCGAGACTCCCAACCGCCAGCCGATATGGTTCCAATCGCCGTTGTATGCCAAACCACCGACCCAATCCACCACGTCAAACCCCATCGGCGTGGTACCCAGATCGGTTTCCCAACGATCGTTTTTCCAACCCACGGCCACGCTGGTGCCGGTGGCTCTCTGCCGCTCGTCACCGCTGCAACCCACCGTATTACAAGTCCCGAAGGTTTCGAAGTACTTGCCCTGAGCATCGGTAGAAAACGTGCCCGCATTCAGTTGAACGGTATCGGTACGGAAGAAAGCACGGCCGTCATACAGCGGCAGATCCACCTGCAACATGGTATCGTGTGCCTTGTAATCGGAGATCCCGCCGGTCCCGCTCGAACCCCAATAGTCATGATTCAGCGTTACCTTCACATCCTGCTGGCGGTAAAGGTCGGCAGCGTCGGAGCGGATACCCCGTTTCAGCCAGTCATCCATCGGATTGTTACGCGTCGCGCGGGTGTAGCTGTCATTATCCAGCAAGATGGCGGGCACCATGCCGCTGGCCAGCATGGCCTGGCGATAATCCTGCTGCGCCTCCGTTGGCCGCTGTTGCGCCTGTTCCAAGCGCGCGGCATCGCGGTACACCAGCGCTTTCGCCTGGCCAACGGGTTCGCGCACAGCGGCGGTTTTCAACTGCGTAAAGATGGCTGTCGCGTTCTGCGGTTCACCCACCGCGTACCAGGCATTAGCGAGCCGACGCTGGCCGTTAAGCGATTCCTCCTTTGGTGGCGCGGTTTGCAGCCGCTGATGTGCCTCAGCCAGCTTGCCTTCGGCCACGTAGGCTTCAATCTCTCCCAGCCGGGCATCCGGGTTACTTGGTTCGCGCAGGCGCACCCGCTGATAATTGGCCAACGCTTCGCCGTAGTCCTCTCTTGCCAGTGCCCAATCGGCCAGCAGCAGATCGATACGCGTATCCGCCGGTTGCTGGCGCAGATAGGCAATAGCCCCCGGCTCATCACCTGCGGTACGCCGTTTTTCGGCCTGATCCAGCGTGGCCTGCATCCGCAGGCGTTGTGCCATCTCACGCATATCATCGTTCCACTGCGCTTTCGACAAGGTATCCAAATGTGCCAGTGCCTGACCATCGCGATCGCTGGCTGACAGATACAGCGCATAAGCATAAATTTGCTGCGGATCGTCAGGCTTTTGCTGCACCAGTTGGCGGAACAGCGCATCGGCCTGCTGTGGGTGCCAGTCCTGACGCAAAGCCTGCGCATAGTGATAGGTCAGCCAAACATCGCCTGGATCCATTTGATGGGCTTGCCGATAAATTTCCACCGCTTGCGACCATTGCTGGTGCTGTGTCAACGCTTCGGCCTGCTGTTTCAACATATCCAGTTGCAGGCCGTTGAGCGTATCGCGCAGCTTATCCTGTTGCCGGCGTGGCAGCCCGTTCAGATAGGCCAACGCCTTATGCGGAGATTGACGCTGGTAGATATTCACCAAGCCACGTACTGCACTGCCGCTGCTCGGATCCAAGCGCAAAGCCTGCTGATAATAGCGCTCTGCGGTGACATCATCTTTATGGGCCACGGCAACGTCAGCAAGGCCGATCAACGCACTGTTATCACTACGATCTATCTGCCACGCCTGCTGATATTTCTGCTGCGCCAGCGGCAGATTATTGGCTTTCAGCGCTTTATCACCCGCATCGATCGCCAGCCAGTAGCGATTGCTCTGGATCAGGCTTTGCCATTTACCGCTATCGTAGCCATTTTTATCGGCTTTCTGCGCCTGCAAGAACAGGTTCAAGGCTTTCTGGCGGTTACCCGCGCGCGCATAGGCCAAACCCAGCGCCCCCAGCACCTGTGGGTCATCTGGCGTACTGGCCAACGCTTTCTTCAACTCCGGAATCGCCGCATAGCTCCCGCCTTTATCCACCCGCGCCAGACCGGCAATACGCGCCTGATAGGCGGGATCGGCCAACAGAGTCTGCTGTCTGGCTAATTCCTGCTGCGCACTGGCAGCCTGATCGCTGCTTTCAAACACGCTGAGGAAGCGGTTGAGCGCGCTCACGCTCTGCGGGCTGACCGGCATCGCTTTGATTTTTTCCAGCCACAGATCGGCAGCAGGGCCGCGCCCGGCGGGATCGGCGGCGAGTTGCTGCAAAACGTCGTAGGCTTGTTTCTCCTGGTTTTGGCTGAACAGCAGCTGTGCCAGTACCATACGCAGGGAAATATTACCGGGGTACTGCTGATCCAGCCGTTGCAGCTTTTGCTGTGCCACAGGCTCTTGCCCCGGCAAGCGGGCCACCAGTTTCCAGTATTCCACCGCCAGATCGAGGGTCGGTGGCTCCCCTTGAAATAGTTGATCGTACTGCGCCCTGGCTTCCGGTAACCGGCCAGCGGCGGCCATCAAACGCGCCTGCTGCAGTTTCTGGCGCGTTTCCGGCTGGGTCAGCAACAGGTTCATCTCCGCCTGACGGTAAGCCACTGATTGTGGAGCGATATTCTTCAGCTTGTCCAACTGCTGCTGCGCCAGCACCTGATTGCCCTGACGCAATGCCAGACGCATACGTGCCGAAATCACCTCAGGATTGTTCGGATCCAGCAGTTCGAGACGATAAAGCGACTGACGCACCAGTTCGTCTTTATTGCTGGCCTCGCCGACGCGTACCTGCTCCAACAGCCATTGCTCGGGAGCAACGGTTTCTGCACTTTGCGTCGTCAGCGGGAACATTGCCAGACTCAAAGGAAACAGGCACAGCCAGTTTATTCTGAAGTTACGTATCGCCCACATGGCATTTAGTCCCGCTCATCCGGTGACAGGCGACGGCGGCTGTAAGCCTTCAGGGCACGCCACAGCAACAGCGCCAGAACGACCACCACAAACGTTGCCACGACGGCGAGCCACACAGGATGCGTAGCCAGCACATGCCAGACACGCTCCCACCACGGCAGATGGCCGACATAGTAAATATCCCCCACGCTCAGGCTGCTGATACCCGATTCACGGATCACCGCCACCGAGCCAAACACCGCGGCACGTTTACCGCCGTCCAACAGCGCATCATTCAACAGTTCATAGCCCCGAGGGCTATCCGCCAACAGCGCCACAATGCTGCGTTGATCGTTAAACGGCGACTGTACGCCGACAATCGCCGCCATGGCCCCTGCGGAGCTGATGGTGGTTTTGCTGTCTGGCGTTGCGTCATCCTGTTGCACTTTTATTTCCGGCAATGGCAACTGACGCATCGGCTGTTTCACCCAGCTTTGCGTGGCTTCTATCAGCAGGTTGATTTTCCTCTCATCGCGCAGCTCAGGCGGGATGGTGCCGATCAGCAGAATATCGGCATCCTTGTCCTTGGCCTGCGACCAGTCATCGGCCAACGTAAAGGTCAACGCCGGATAGCCGGTTTGGGCACCCACATTCCCCAGCGCGTTGAGCAAAGCACTCACCTGAGCGGGTTGTGGCTGTGTGTTCACCAATACCAAGGTCTGTGACAGATCCGCCATGCGGCTGAACGGGAAACTGGCATTGGCAAAGGCACGCAGATCAGGCATTTCCATAAAGTGCCGATAGCCGGATAAATCGATGGTGGAGCTACCGTCGATCACCGCATGATTAGGTGCCACTGAATAGGTTTCGCAGCGATCTGCCGTGCCGCTGCCTAATAACGTGGTGTAATCAAAGTCAAAGCGTATCTGGTTAGTTGCCTCAAGCTTCAGCGCCGGAATATTGACGGTTTTCTCGGTAGCAATCAGCCCCTGCCGCAGCGGAATGCCCAACAGCTTTCCGCTCTGCTCGTTCTCTGGCAACAGCGAGGAAGCCTGCACAAACTGGTTGTTCAGGCTGATGCTCAAACGTGAACCATCCTGCACGCGCGGAGCGGTATAACGATATTTCAGCAACATATCGATACCCGTACTGCGGATCAGGAATAAATCTGGCGGCAGATTCATATTCAGTGAGATCGGGCCTGGCTCAATACCGCTGGTTTGCAACTGCCCGGCATACTGTTGCAGCTCGCTAAAGGTCATCGGCCGATCGGTACGCACCCAGTTTGGCGCATCGTAAGGCTGCCGTGGTAACAGCTGTTCGACCTTATCCACCGTCAGGCTCTGGCCACGGAACAGGATATCGCCCTGCGCGATCCCTTGTACGGCGGTAATCAGATCGTTGTCATCACGGCCCTGTATCAGCAGCAGCTTCACATAGGGGTTATTCGGATGGCTGACCATGGAGACCGTTGGCCCGTTCACCTGCGGAGCCTCTTTCAGGAAATCTGGCCGCTGCTGATTGGTCGCAAACACGACCGCATGCTGGCTGGGTAGCTGATTAAACAGCGTTGGGAACGACTGACCGCGCCACTGCGCCTTGCTACCAAACCAGGAAGCCAGAATGCCTGCCGCGCGTTGCTGCATCAAATCCGGCTGCCCGGCGAACACCATCGGCAGATTTAACGGGCGATTATCGCGTCTGTCGAAGAAAGGTTCAGGGAAATGTGACAGGTCGTTTTCCAGCGGTAATTTCTGGAAGCGCAGGTTCAGCGAACTGGATTTGCTGATGTCCAACCACAAGACGCTGTTAGCCGGATTTTCACAGATATTCTGATAATGGCCGACAAACTCCAAGCGCACGCGGTTAAAATCACTGATATAGCGCGGATCGATCGACAACTGAACCTGGTTAGTTTTACCCAATTGCTCTTTGGTAATGGTTTTCACCCCCATCAACTCGTCGTTGAGATAGACCTTCACGTGGGATTGCTCTGGGATCAGCGAAGGTGAGGGGGTAAACGTCAGATCCAGCATCGCCTGTGAAACCACTTCATCGCTGCGCACGCCAAATTCCACCTGTCCTTGAGGACGCGTCCCACGTAGCGCAAAGGTCCCCGGCGGCGGCGCGATCTGCGCAAAAGGGAGTTGCACGTCACGCACTGGCGCATTCGGATCCTCCGGCACGGCAGGTCTGATCGGCGTAGTGATAGAAGAGCCAACCGCCTCAGCCGCCGGTGGCAGCCCAAGGGCGATCGCTGAGGTCGGTGTTTCCGCCTGAGACAGGGTACTAATGCCTAAGGCCAATGCGGTAAACCAGGTTATTTGTCTCTTCATCATATCATCATCAATGTTAGAACCTGTTCACGGGCGAGCGGTTGCAGAATACACCGCCTATGCCACAGTCTCTTTCTGAATGAAAGCCGGTTCCCTACCTACGCCTTGGGGGATAAATGACACTATCCAGGCAATCAGCGTGGTCAATCCGGCAATAATGCCGCGAATGATGGGCGGTGAATAATCCGCCATTCGCATGTAACCGTGGATCCCCAGCATCAGTACATCGCGCAGGCTTTCCACCGGCTTATCTTCAGGGAACCCGTCTTGCCACAGTGCCCAGGTATCGGCACGTGCAAAGGTACACTGAATAAATTCAATATGCTGACGGATGGTCAGATCCTCCAAACGGACGCCAACGTGAACGCCACTGGCACGCGTGACGAAGCAGGGGAAACTGAACTCCTGCTGGCCGCGTTTGAGCAAGAGGAATACTTTGTCCCCGTCCTTCAACTGCTGCGGAACACGCATTTCAAGACCAACACCACCGTCGGAGTAATCCCGCAGGCTGCAAGGGAACAGATGACCATCCGTCCTTGCCAACGCCGCCGGCATGGCAATTTCCACCCGGTGTGAGCGACGCATCTGTTTGACTTCCACCGCCACCGCGATGGCACCGCCAAGAATCAGCATGTTGTAAAAGACCCATATCAGATTGAGCACCACCGTCATGAGCTCCTCGGTCGGGCCGAAGAAGAGACGCCACGCACCAAACCCAATACCGGCCAGATTCAGAACTACCAGGAACAGATAGGGGCGGGTAATCACCCAATCGAAATGATCCTGATCTGACAATTCTCCCTTGGCCGTTACGTTGAACTTGCTTTTATGCGGATTGAGCAGGGCTAGCGTGGTCGGCCGGGCGATATACCAGGCCAGAACGGTTTCGTAGATTTCCCCCCAGAAAGAATGGCGATACTTGCTCTGGATGCGCGAACTGGTCAGGCTGGCGTGGATCATGTGCGGCAGAACGTACAGCGCGATCGCCAGTGCCGGGGCATAGATGATGTAGGCGTGTAGCAGTAGGAACACCAAGGGTGCGATCAGGAAAATCAAGCGCGGGCCACCGGAAAAAAAGTGCAGCATGGCGTTGGCGTAACACAACCGCTGCCCCAGTTTGAGCCCTTTGCCCAACAACGGGTTATCCAGCCGGAAGATCTGGGCCATGCCGCGCGCCCAGCGGATGCGTTGGCCAACGTGCGCAGCCAGACTTTCCGTTGCCAAGCCAGCGGCCTGTGGAATGCGAATGTACGCCGAAGTATGGCCACGGCGATGCAAGCGTAACGAGGTATGGGCATCTTCGGTGACGGTTTCCACCGCAATACCGCCAATTTCATCCAGTGCGCTGCGGCGCAACACCGCGCACGAGCCGCAGAAGAAGGTGGCATCCCACATATCGTTACCGTCCTGCACCAGCCCATAAAACAGCGTGCCTTCGTTCGGCGTCTGGCGAAAACGTCCGAGGTTGCGTTCAAAGGGATCCGGTGAGAAGAAATGGTGCGGCGTTTGCAGCATCGCCAGCTGTTTATCTTTGAAAAACCAGCCCATGGTCAGTTGCAGGAAAGATCGCGTCGAGACATGGTCACAATCGAAGATAGCCACAAATTCCCCGGTGGCCTGCTTCAGGGCATTGTTAATGTTACCGGCCTTCGCGTGTTCATGAGTGGGGCGCGCGATGTAACGCACGCCCACTTGTTCGGCGAACGCTTTGAATTCAGGCCGATGGCCATCGTCAAGAATATAGATAGTGAGTTTCTCTTTGGGCCAGTCGATGCCCAGCGCGGCGTAAATGGCCGGTTTAACCACCGCCAGATCCTCGTTGTAGGTCGGCACCATCAGATCCACCGCTGGCCAGGTGCTGATGTCAGCAGGCATCGGTACCGGCTGACGATTCAGTGGCCATGCAGTCTGGAAGTAACACAGCACCAGCACCACCCAGGCATAGGTTTCAGCAGCCAGTAATAACAAACCGCAGACCAGGCTGAATGGATCGCCCCAATTCAGCGTCTCGGTGTAGCGCCACCACAAGTAACGGCAGGAAACGGTGAGCGACAGCACAATCAGCATCAGGCTCGGTAAGCGGCCAGGTAAACGGCGCACCATCATGGCAACGCCCCACAGCAGCAGTACAAATACAAACTGAGCCCATAATTCAAAAGGCTGAGAAATACATAACAGCGCCATCAGCGCCGCAAACACCCCGACGGTAATAAACACGATCTGCCGCACTCGTCGATTCAGCCGACTGAAACGTTGCCACAGACGCTGCCCCATCTCGGCTTGCTGTATCCGCTGCGGAAAACCTTTCATTGCTTTGGTGTAGTTGCGTTGCAGGCGTTGCCAATTCTCAGCATAGTGGCGCTTTTTCGGCGCCGAGGGGCGACGGGTGATCAGCAGCCACGAGCACTGCAACAGATAACGCACGACGTCCGCTGGCTGCGGACGCTTCTGCGAGATATGGGGGAACCAGTGATGACGATTGGCCCTGATCCTCTGCCAGGCCGGGGATTCGAAACGCAGGACAATCCAGCCCAGCATCACCATCAGGGTATTGAAAAAAGCAGCAAAGGGAGAGGCTTTCTTCAGGCGATAAGTGCGATAACGCGCCTGTACCGCCTCACGAGCAGGAGGAATCAACAGCAAGCTTAATAGCCGGCTCATGCCGCCACTTCCTGCAGATTGATTAAACACCAGTTGGCCAGGGTCACTATCTCCTCAGCGACCAGGCTTTCCGGCCGGTACTCGCCTAGCGGCTGTTTCGCGGCCAACGCTTCGGATAACGCTTCATCACGATGGACCATCAACGGGACCAACCTGGTCAGCGTTTGCAACCAAAATTGATGCAAGTCCTCCTGCAACTGGCTGGCGGCGGAATAGTTATTCAGCAGGAAATGACAACCAGCCGGTAAAGCCTGTTGATGCAGCCGAGCATGGCAATTGGCATCGGGGTTAAGCACCAGGAAAACCGTGTCGGCCAGAGCCAGCTGCTGCTGAATAACGGGGCTGTTACCGGCCGGGATATCCAGCAGGATCCAACGGTATTGCCCAGAGGTTTTTACCTGTTGCAGGAAATCCTGCCAACGCCCCGGTGTTTCGCCACACAACTGCGCGATTCCCCACTGTTCAGCCACGCTTAAACGGCCAAATGGCAGAAAATCGAGATTTTTGCAGTAACGCATGGCACCTTGCTGCCAGTCACTGCCATCCAGTTCGGCACGCGCCCAACCACGGGTCAATTCGAAGGGGGTGTTGAAATGCAGCCGCAGTAAATTGTCCGGTGAAAAATCAATCACCAGCACCGATTCCCCTAATTCCTGCAATGCCCAGGCAAGCGCGGCAATCAACGATGTTGTGCCACTGCCCCCCCGCATTCCCTGCAATGCAATCACCGACATAGGTCTAGAGGCTCCCCGTTTTTTGCGCCAGTTCCGCTAACAGTGGCCAGCGATCCATCATTTTCGCCAAGCGTTCTTGACGCAAAATATCGACGTAGTTTAATTCAGGTAAAGAAAATGCGAGGCTTAAGGCCAGTAAATCATCCTGCATCAGCGGCTGATCCACCGTGCGAAAATGTGATAAATCACCCTTATTCATTCTGCCACCTTCAATAAAGTAGGCTAATGTTAAACGACTATAGCAACGATCGAAGAAAAACAACCAATAAGATGAATTTTAAGGGGTATTATGACATAGGCCAGTGAGTCCTGTTATTCTTGGCCTCAACGTTACGGTTTTTCAGTGGCTGAATCTGTTAGATCTGTGACACTTTCGACGAAAGTAGAATAAATCTATGACGCATGCTTTTTTATTAGGTATCCGACAAATATGGGAAGAGTTGTCGGTAATGCAATCTCCCGGGTTTTACTGGGTTAACGTCGATCGCCAGACCGATGCGAATTTGTTTTGTCGGCAAATTGTCACCGCTCAGGCAGAAGACAGCGCGTTGGCGCTAATTTGCAGCGGTGACAATCCGGGTAATGTGCTGGCCGACCTCCCTTCTCCGGCGGTAAAAAAACTGCCCTTGTATGCCTTGCCGGAAAAAAAGGCGGCGCTACTGTTTTTGCGCAACGACTTAATGCGCACGTTAAACCCCAAAAACCGCCTGCTGATTCTGCTCGCTCCCGCCAGCCTGTGGCAAACCTTCACCAACGATGAACTGCGCGAGTGGTCATACAGCACCGCTAAATGGCTGCGCCAACGCCAGTGCACGATGGTTATCCTCAGCCACGGCAGCGGCGTTAATAGACTTCGGGGCCAACTCAGCACCGAACACCGTATTTTCAATGGATTAGCCAGCCTGCAGTGGCAGCAGGACAATGCGCAATACCTGATAAACTGGTGGAGTACGCCGCACTGTATCAACGCCAACCAACTGGTGACGCTCTACCCAACGCCACAAGGCTGGCAGGCCGAAGAGGAAGAAACCACTTCGCTTCATAACACTCAGGTTGTCAGCGATGCAGGCCGCTATCTGGCGGAAAGGTGCATCCTTGAAGGTGCGCCGCCGCTGTCCGTCAACTGGCAACTGTTCGAAAACAGCACCTTGCTGACCCAGCAAGGCATGCAGACCATGGCAGCAACGCTGATTTTTGCGCTCTATCAGAGTGACCATATCGATATGCTGGCTCACCAGATCCACAACCTGCGCCGCCAGCGAGGGAATGGGCTGAAAATTGTGGTACGCGAAATGAGCGCCAGCCTGCGTTACAGTGACGAACGCCTGTTGCTGGCCTGCGGGGCCAGTCTGATTGTGCCGCATGTCGCACCGCTTTCGAGTTTTCTGACCATGCTGGAAGGCGTTCAGGGCCAGCGTCTGTCACGCCATATTCCAGCCAATATCGACGCCCTGCTGGCTGGGCTGCGGCCATTGCCGGTGAAAGGCTATCTGCCGCTGGAAGATTTCAGCAAGGCGGTGGTGTCGCTGCTGGAAAATACCTTGCTGCCGGAAGACGGCAAAGGCGTGATGGTGGCGTTACGCCCCGTTCCTGGGTTGACCGCCCGGCAGTCCATGACGTTGTGCCATCAGCGCCGCTTCGGGGATATCATGACCGTGGCACAAAACCGGTTGTTCCTGTTCCTTTCTACCTGCCGGATTAACGATCTGGACACAGCGCTGAAATTCATCTTCCGGCTGCCGGTACGTGAAGCCTTCAGCAACTGGGTAGTCTGGTATGAGGATGTAGATATTCTCTCTGAAATCAGCCGGCTCGCGCACAATCTGGAACTGGCCCAATCTACCGTCAAACGCGATCTGAAGGCGATGCCAAAAGCCAGCTCCGCCACCACCACCGACGATCCACTGGCCGAACAACGCCGCCAGCCGGTGCCTTTCACACTATTAAGCCATGAGCAAGGGGATCAAGGATGAACGACATTACCGATATCATGCAGATCATGCTCCTGTGCGCGCTCATCTTTATTCCCTTGGGATACGCGCTACATCGCCGTTTCCCAAACTGGCGCCAATATTGTCAAAATCGACTGTTATCGCCACGCTATTTAAAACCGGCAGGGCTGTGGACTCGCAAAGAGCCTTCTTCTCAGATTAAGCGTGAAAACCATAATGGATAAAAACAAAATAGCGCCGCCTGAACAGGGTTTGTGGCACTACTGGCGCGGTCTTGGCGGTTGGAACTTTTACTTTTTGGCCAAGTTCAGCCTGCTGTGGTTTGGCTATCTGAATTTCCATGCGCTGCCAAACCTGGTGTTTATGGCATTTTTGCTGATGCCGATCCCCTCGCCTCGGCTGCACCGCTGGCGGCACATCATTGCCATTCCTATCGGTATCGGTCTGTTCTATCACGATACTTGGCTGCCTAGTGTTAACAGCATCATCAACCAGGGTGCATTGCTCACGGGTTTCAGTGCCCAATATCTGCTTGAGTTGGTCGATCGCTTTATCAACTGGCAGATGCTTGGCGTGGCCTTTGTCATGCTGATTGCTTATCTGTTTCTGGCGCAATGGCTACGGATCACGACGTTTACCGTCGCTGCCATGGTGTGGCTAAACCTGGTTAATATTGCAGGCCCGGCAGTGGCTTTGCTGCCAACTGCCGATACCGCAGCGGCAGCGGTGCCGATTACCGCCCCGGCTAATGAGGCCGCTCCTGGCAGCGGCCAGCCAGTCACCAATGGCCCACCCACCAACGCCAATCTCACCGCCAGTCTGGAGCAGTTTTACGATCAGGAAAGAGCTCGCGCCACGGCTTTTCCGGCCGCGCTGCCCAGCGATGCTCAACCGTTCGACCTGTTGATCATCAATATCTGTTCGCTGGCCTGGGCCGATCTGGATGCAACTAATCTGCGTAACCATCCGCTGTGGGACAAGATGGACATTATGTTCACCAACTTCAACTCGGCAACCGCCTACAGCGGCCCGGCGGCCATCCGCCTGCTGCGTGCCAGCTGCGGCCAGGATTCGCACCACGATCTTTATCAACCGGCCAATCAGCAGTGTTACCTGTTTGATAATCTGGCCAAACTCGGCTTTAAATCGCAACTGATGCTGGATCACTCAGGGATGTTCGGTGATTACCTGAAAAACCTGCGTACCGATGGCGGTTTGCAGGCTCCCCTGATGTCACAAGCGGGTATCAGCAATGAATTAACCTCTTTCGACGGCGAACCGATTTATAACGATCTGGAATTGCTCAACCGCTGGGTCGCTCAGCTACAAAAAGGAGCGGATACCCGCACGGCCACCTTCTTCAACGTCATTCCATTACACGACGGCGATCGATTTATCGGTGCCAACAAGGCCGCGGATTACCAGCCACGGGCGCAAAAACTGTTAGATCAGTTGGACAACTTCTTTGATGAGCTACAAAAATCCGGGCGCAAAGTGATGGTAGTGCTCGTACCGGAGCACGGTGCCGCGCTGATTGGCGACAAAATGCAAATGTCTGGCCTGCGCGATATTCCAAGCCCAAGCATCACGCACACACCAGTGGGCATCAAGCTGATCGGCATGCAGACGCCACAACCCGGCAGTGCGTTTGTGATTAAAACGCCGAGCAGCTATCTGGCGCTGTCTGAGCTGGTATCCCGACTGGTGGATGGCAAGGTCTTTACCGCGCCAAACGTCGATTGGCAAACGTTGGCTCAGGGCCTGCCACAAACCATCGCCGTTTCCGAGAATGACAACGCGGTTATCATGCCCTATCAGGGCAAGCCGTATATTCGCCTCAACGGCGGCGACTGGGTGCCTTATCCGCAGTAAAAAGCCTGGCTCGCCAATGAGCACGCCTTCGGGCGTGCTTTTTTATCCAACCCGCAAAAAATAAAAAACGCCGATATCTCTACCGGCGTTGGATTCATTCAGTTGCAGAACACAGCCTCAGGAACCTGAAGCTTCATCCTGATCGACCGCAAAGCACGCTACCATCTGCTCACCGTACTTTTTCAGCTGCGGCTGCAACTGCGTACAGGTGCCAAAGGCGCGGCGGCAACGGGCATTGAACGCACAACCCGGCGGTGGGTTCATCGGGCTTGGCAACTCACCGGTCAGTTTGATGCGTTCGCGGCGCATATCCGGGTTCAGGCGCGGCGTGGCGGAAAGCAGCGCCTGCGTATACGGATGCCGTGGGTTGTTGAAGATCGCGTCTTTACTGCCCTTCTCCACGCAGCGGCCGAGATACATCACCATCACTTCATCGGCGATATGTTCAACAACCGACAGATCGTGGGAAATAAACACATAGGACAGCCCCAGATCCTGCTGCAGATCCATCATCAGGTTCAGCACCTGCGCACGCACCGAAACGTCGAGCGCAGATACCGGTTCATCGGCGATCACCACGTCCGGGTTGAGCATCAACCCACGCGCGATGGCAATACGCTGACGCTGCCCGCCGGAGAACATGTGCGGATAGCGATCGTAATGCTCGGTTTTCAGGCCGACTTTCGCCATCATCGCCAACACTTTCTCGCGCCGCTCGGCAGTGGACAGCGTGGTATTGATCAACAGCGGCTCTTCGAGGATCTGCCCGACCTTCTTGCGCGGGTTAAGCGATCCATAAGGATTCTGGAACACGATCTGGATCTTCTGGCGGCGCAGTTTTTCCGCCGTGACGTCCGGCTTCAGCAGATCCTGCCCCTGATAGTAGAGCTCACCACCGGTTGGGATTTCGATCATCGTCAGCAGGCGGCCCAGCGTGGATTTACCACAGCCGGACTCCCCCACCACCGCCAGCGTTTTACCACGCTCCAGCGTAAAGGAAACGCCGTCCAGCGCTTTCACCAACTGTTCCGGGGCAAACATCCCCTTCTTGACCGGATAGTGTTTTTTCAGGTCAATGGCCTGCAATAAAGGGTGGTTCTGGCTCATACGGTCGGCCTCCCCGCATCATCCAGCGGTGTGTGACATTTAACCTGACGGCCAGGAATGGTGCTCAGTTCAGGCTCCTCAGTACGGCAACGCTCGTTGGCATACGGGCAGCGCGGGTTGAGCAAACAGCCTTCCGGCCGATCGTATTTCCCCGGCACCACGCCCGGCAACGACGCCAAACGTGCCTTGTCGGCGGCAAATTCCGGTAGAGCACGCAACAGCGCCTGCGTATACGGATGGCGCGGCGCACGGAAGATCTCCGATGCCTTGCCCGATTCCACCACCTGCCCGGCATACATTACAATGATGTGATGCGCCGCTTCCGCCACCAGTGCCAGATCATGAGTGATCAACAGCAGGGCCATATTTTCCCGCTGCTGCAATTCCAGCAGCAGTTCGATGATCTGTGCCTGAATGGTCACGTCGAGTGCGGTAGTCGGTTCATCAGCAATCAACAGCTTGGGCCGACAGGCGATCGCCATGGCGATCATCACGCGCTGGCTCATACCACCGGAAAGCTGATGCGGATACACATCCAATCGCGAGGCCGGATCGGGTATGCCCACCAACGTCAGGAGATCGATAGCACGGTTGCGACGGGTGCGGCGATTACCGCCCTGATGCACCTTCAGCGCTTCCATAATCTGGTAACCAACGGTATAGCATGGGTTCAGGCTGGTCATCGGATCCTGGAAAATCATCGCCACTTCAGAGCCCACCAACTGGCGGCGCTCCTTTTCGGAGATTTTACGCAGGTCCTGACCGTTGAACTCCAGTTTGTCGGCCATCACCTTGCCGGGATAATCAATCAACCCCATGATCGCCAGCGAACTGACGGATTTACCGGAGCCGGATTCACCGACGATGCCAACCACTTGCCCCTGTTCCACGCTGTAGCTGATTCGGTCTACCGCGCGGAACGGCGCACCTTCGTCACCGAAGTGCACCGAAAGTTTGTCTACATTCAATAATGCCATGATCCGGTCCTCGTCACTGCTTGAGTTTGGGGTCGAGGGCATCACGCAAGCCATCCCCCATCAGGTTAAATGCCAGAACCGTCAGCAGAATTGCCACGCCTGGGAAAGTCACGACCCACCAGGCACTTTGCGCGAACTGCAGTACATCGGAGAGCATGGTGCCCCATTCTGGCGTCGGCGGTTGTGCGCCCATGCCGAGAAAGCCGAGAGCGGCCATATCCAGAATGGCATTCGAGAAACCCAGAGACGCCTGCACGATCAGCGGTGCCAGGCAGTTTGGCAGAATATTGATGAACATCTGACGCAGCGCGCCAGCACCCGCCACACGGGAAGCGGTAACGTAATCACGGTTGACCTCCACCAGCACCGCCGCACGGGTTAACCGCACGTAGTGAGGCAGAGCCACAAAGGTCAGCGCTAACGAGGCATTGACGATCGACGGGCCAAATACCGCCACCAACACCAGGGCCAACAGCAGGCTTGGCAGTGCCAGCATAATATCGACCACACGCATGATGATTGCATCCACCACGCCGCCGAAATAGCCTGCCAGCAAACCAAACACCACGCCCATAATCAGCGACAGCACCACCACCAGGCAGCCCACCAGCAGCGATAGACGCGCGCCGTACATCAGGCGCGACAGCATATCGCGCCCCACATCGTCGGTACCCAGCAGATACTGCCAGCTACCGCCTTCCTGCCAGACCGGTGGCCTAAGCAGGGCATCACGGAATTGTTCAGCCGGGGCATGCGGTGCCAGGAAACCAGCGCCAATCGCCAAAACCAGCATAATAATGATATAAACTAGGCCAACTACGGCCCCTTTGTTGCGCTTGAAATAGTGCCAGAACTCCTGGAACGGGGTCATTGGCTTCGGCGCACCTTTCACTACCGACTCGGTAACTTGAGACATCAGAGCGCCCCTTATTTCTTGTGGCGAATACGCGGGTTGACCACGCCGTAGAGCACGTCTACCAGCAGGTTAACCAGAATAATCATACAGGCGACCAGCAATACGCCGCCCTGAACAACCGGATAGTCGCGACGTTGCAGCGCGTCCATCAGCCAACGGCCAAGACCCGGCCAGGAGAAGATGGTTTCGGTCAGGATCGCACCGGCCAGCATAGTGCCGACCTGCAAACCGATCACCGTCACCACCGGCAGCAAGGCGTTACGCAGCGCATGCACCACGATCACCCGCATGCGGCTCACCCCTTTGGCACGCGCGGTACGGATGTAGTCTTCACCCAGCACTTCCAGCATCGAGGAGCGGGTCATACGCACGATCACCGCCAGCGGAATGGTGCCCAGCACGATCGCAGGCAGGATCATGTGCATCACCGCATCTTTGAAGTCGCCCGGTTCACCCCAGATCAGGGTATCGATCAGCATAAAGCCGGTCAGCGGCAGGCTGTCATCAAGGAACACCGTGTCACTGACCCGCCCCGACACCGGCGTCAGGTTGAGCTGCACCGACACCAGCATGATCAGCATCATGCCCCACCAGAAAATCGGCATGGAGTAGCCGGTCAGGGAGATACCCACGGCGGTGTGATCGAAGACCGAACCGCGTTTAACCGCCGCCAGAACGCCAACAGGAATACCGACGATCACCGCGAAAAGCATCGCGCAGAGACCCAGTTCCAGCGTGGCCTTAAAGCGTGGGACAAATTCTTCCCAGACGGAAATACGGCTCTTGAGTGACGTACCCAGATCGCCATGCAGCACGTTGGATACGTAATGGAAGTATTGTTGAAACAGTGGCTTGTCCAGCCCCATTTCTGCCATGAGTTGTGCATGGCGCTCTGCGGAGATCCCGCGCTCCCCGGCCATGATGGTCACCGGGTCACCGGGGATCATATGGACGAATGCAAAAGTCAGCAACGTTATGCCGATAAACGTTGGGATAACTAACCCCAAACGTCGGAGTATGAACTGCAACATATCCCGAACTCTCTGTATCAATGCCCAGCAGCTCATCGTCCGCCAAGCTTATTAAAACTCACATGCTTCACAACATTCCTTTAGGGACAGGAATGCAGGGGCGCAAACCGTTGCGCCCCTGCCTATTCACCGTACCTTATTCTGGCTTTTAACCCGGCAAGCAGGCCAGAGAGCAAGACGTGCAGTGCACAACCATCGACGCATACTATTTAAGATAGGCGAGATTGTGAGCACCGCACGGCCATCTGACCGTGCTGCGAATTAAAATTTAATCCAGAGAAACGTGTTGGAAATCGTGCAGGCCCAGCGGATTAACCACGTAGCCCTTCACTTCTTTACGCACTGGCTCATAAACGGTTGAATGGGCAACAATCAGCGCCGGAGCCTGGTCGTGCATCACCACCTGAGCCTGTTTGTAAAGCTCTGCACGCTTGTCGTGGTTCGCTTCTGAACGTGCCGGCTGGATCAGATCCTCAAACGGCTTATAGCACCAGCGAGCATAGTTGGAGCCATCTTTGGCCGCCGCACAGCTGAACAGGGTAGCGAAGAAGTTGTCTGGATCCCCATTGTCCCCGGTCCAGCCCATCATCACCGCCTGATGCTCACCTTCTTTGGCACGCTTGAGATATTCGCCCCACTCGTAGCTGACGATGTTGGCTTTAACACCAATCTTCGCCCAGTCAGACTGGATCATCTCGGCCATACGACGCGCGTTCGGGTTGTACGGGCGCTGTACCGGCATCGCCCACAGGTCGATGGCGAAACCATCCGGCAAGCCAGCCTCTTTCAGCAGTTCTTTCGCCTTGGCAGGGTCGTAAGCGTAATCCTGCACCGCATCGTTGTAGCCCCACATGGTGGGTGGGATCAGGTTTTTGGCTAGCTGACCCGCCCCCTGATAGACCGCCTCGATGATTGCCTGCTTGTTCACCGCCATGGTCAGTGCCTGACGCACCTTCACGTTATCCAGCGGTTTTTTCTCAACGTTGAATGCCACATAACCCACGTTCAGGCCAGGTTGTTCCATCAGATTGATGGTTTTGTCCTGCTTCATACGGGCAATGTCAGCCGGGTTCGGGTACGGCATGACCTGGCACTCGTTTTTCTGCAGCTTGGCATAACGCACGGACGCATCTGGCGTAATGGCGAACACTAAGCGATCGATCTTCGGCTTGGTGCCCCAGAAACCGTCAAAAGCCTTGTACAGGATTTTAGAGTCTTTCTGGTATTGCAGCAGTTGGAATGGCCCGGTGCCCACCGGGTTCAGATCCACTTTCTCCGGCGTACCGGCTTTCAGCATATTGTCGGCATATTCCGCAGACAGAATGGAGGCAAAACCCATCCCCAAGTTGGCCAGGAACGGTGACTCTGGGCGGTTCAGGTGGAAGCGAACGGTCTGATCGTCGACTTTTTCAATCTTGGCGATCAGATCCTGCATCCCCATCCCCTGGAAGTACTCATAGGTACCGCCAGAAACTTTGTGGTAAGGATGATTGTTATCAAGCTGACGTTGGAAGGAGAAAAGAACGTCATCGGCATTCAAATTACGCGTTGGCTTGAAATCCTTGGTGCTGTGCCACTTCACGCCTTGGCGCAGGTGGAAGGTATAGATTTTACCGTCTTCGCTAATGTCCCACTTCTCAGCCAAGCCGGGCTCCAGCTCAGTGGTACCCGGTTTGAACTGAACCAGACTGTTATAGATTGGAATTGCACTGGCATCCAGCGTGGTGCCAGAGGTGAACAACTGCGGGTTAAAGCCTTCCGGCGAGCCTTCAGAACAGTAAACCAGGGTTTTTGCTTGTACGCTGGCCGCTACGGTCAACGCGATCAGCCCAATACCGAATTTCACAATCCCCGATTTTGCCAAGGAACTTGTCATCGCTCATGCTCCAATTAGTGTGATGTGTGTACACCCGCATTTTTCAAACCACAGCGACATGGGCTGCAACTTGAAACCTATTGGGTAAATACTGCCAGGCCCTATATTTTTTGTTACGCGGCCCGTGCAGCGGTGCCCGAAGGCAAGAGGAATTATAGCGCGAGAGTGCCGGATGGAACGCATCACAGCGGGGCGTTTGAGCACGTGGAATTCACTCATGCAACTCTCGCTCTTATCCCTGAGGTTACCAAATTGCCAACTGTTTGGGGTGCCGTCAATATAACCAGTGGTGATTTACCTAGACTGTGAGAAACAGCAAACAAACATAAAAAAAACCATTCGATAACATTTGCAGAGTTAAAATTTATGCTATGGGCATTTTTTCAGACTAATACGCCAGATAATAGAAATTAACCAGCGTTAACCTCCAATAAAAAACTAAAAAAGTTTGTTACTGAATGACGAATATCTGAACGGTTATTTTTGTGATCAAGGTAAAAAGCAGGAGGAAATGCTGCACGCCACCCAAAAGATCGGAGGGGACAGCGTTTTGTAATCGGCGCCCCAGCCCCATCCTGCACGGCGTAAAAAAACTTCTGTCTGTGGTTTCTAGCGAGAGGAGGAAGATAACTCGCATCTTCGATGCGCGCCCTGCGGGCCGTTGCTAAAGCAACGTTGTCTAGCTTCGCTCGGTTCAAACCTCCTTCGGAGGTTCCAGACTGCTGACAAAGCCGGTTCGTAGGGAGAGCGTGCCGAAGGGGTCGTAGCGGCGTAAGCCGCCGGAGCGCCCCTCGGTGCGCTAGGCCCGGGTATCTCAGGCTTAAAGACTACTTTGTCATCAACCTCAAACCTCCTTCGGAGGTTCTCATCCTCTTGAATTTCAGGCGAAAAAAAACCTGCTCGAAAGCAGGTTTTTCAAATGTGGTCGGCGAGAGAGGATTCGAACCTCCGACCCACTGGTCCCAAACCAGTTGCGCTACCAAGCTGCGCTACTCGCCGTAGCGGGGCGCATATTACTGCTGGCGATTATAGGCGTCAATGACTTTCTCCACTGCACCGCTCAAGTGCTGGCAAAATCATCAACCAGCAGAATGCTGGTAAATAGATTACAGCACGTTATTTATCGGTTTGCTGCGTGGTACATGGCACCAGTTGTTTTCATCCGCAATGCCGCCGTTTGGTGAGGTGTAGCCAAGGCAGCCAAGAATAGAGTCAAACAATTCAACGTGACGATGGGTTTTGCCAATACGTTGCTGCGCCTGCAACTGCTCAAACGCCACCTGATGCTGCGGTTCGGCCAGGAATTGATCGGATGCCCACACCATCATCGGTACGCGAAACTGCTCTGGCGGGGCCATTTCACGCGGCGTGCCATGCAAATGAGAGTTCTCACCGATCGACTCACCGTGATCGGCGGCATAAAACACGATGGCTTTCTTGTCGCGCACCTGATCGATCACACTGCTGATAAAGGTATCGGTATACAGCACCGAGTTGTCATAAGCGTTGATCAGCCGCTCTTTGGAACAGAATTCATCCACCCCCATACACTCCGGTTGATAGCGCGCGAAGCTGCGAGGATAACGCTGCGAATAGAGATAATGTGACCCTTTGGTATGCAGGATCACCAGATGCTTACCGTCCGGATAGCGCGCCAGCGACTCTTTCATCTCGTCCACCAGCAGCATATCGTCTACCGACTTGCCATCGTTACGCTTCTCAGAGGCAATCATTTCGCGGAAAGAATAATTATCCACGTTGGTATTGTTGTAGAACCACACTTCACTTTGCATGGCGAACAGTTCAGAGGTGAACCCCAGGGCGTTCAGTACGGCAAACACATTCTGCTCTTTCAGGGTACGTTGCGGATTATCCAAAGCCCCCCCTTCGCGTACAAACATACAACGCAGTGACAGCTTGGTGGCGGTATCACAGGATTCTCCGCGAAACGCCACCAGGTTTTTTTCCTGAGACAATTTCGGTGTGGTATCGCGGCCATAGCCCAGCAACCCCATATGATCCCAACGGGTGGTTTCGCCGATAATAAACACCACGTAGGTATCATCGATCCCGGCCGGTGGCACATAAGTAAAATTTTTGCCCGGATCAAACATATTGGCGTCATCCAGGCTTTCATCGTAACGGGTATAAGCAAACAACCCGAGTGCCGACAACCAGTTAGAAGGCAGATAAGAGTGTGCTACCACGCCGCCGTAACTGGGCAGATCGATATTGGTGATTTTTTCCTGCGCGTTTTGCTGCTTATCCAGCGTACGCAACGGCAGCCACACCAGCGCCACCACCGCCAGCAGTATCAACAGCGGTTTCGTGCGGTGCCCTGGGGTTTTTAACTGTTCAATCAGCGTATTCCGCAAGCTGTTCGTCCAGATACACAGCAACGGCAAGGCGCTGACTACCACCATCCACAGCACAAAATGCAGCCCAATCAGCTCTTTGGAAAGATCAATATCGGTGGTCATCACCGAGACGATAATCCCGTAGCCAATCACCACGTTGAAGAACGTCATGTAATAGCTGGCCGCCACGGAAATCAACACCAGCAGCGAGGCGATAATGCGGTAAAACAACCGCCCACCGAGCGACATCAGCCGCAGGATAAAGAAGGTGAACAGCACAATGGCCGCCACTTCGGTCACCGCGGCAATAACCTTAATCCCTTGAATGCCTTGGGCAAAAGAGTCAAAACGGCGGTAGAAAACGGAGATGTTCAAAAAAATGCCGATATAGATCGCCAGCAATAACGATAAATTCTGCTGGGACAACGAATTAACTTTACTCATGTAACACAGAAGCTCCGAGGCTTTGCTTGTTATGGTCCCATCAGACAGTCAATACTGTTGCAGGTTCATTCGCCAGGCAATAAGTTCGGTTTTACCCCGCATAATTAAGATAATCACCACGGGATAAGCATTTTTTTCCACTTTTCGTGGCGGGGTTTGGCGAGAAAATAGGGATAATAAGTGGGGCCGAAGCCCCAGCTTTCACCGATTTCTGGCGGGAAACATCACTTAATTTTATGGATAACGCCGATGTGACCGCGAGTGGCGTAAGAAAATGAACCCACCGGCGGCTTCGCTCCACGCCCCATCAGAAGGTCACCACGGTTTTCAGCGCTGTCACCCATGCATCCTGGGTTTCACTCACGCCACCAGGAGCATGCCAGTATTGCAGGCCCGGCTGCAATTCCAGCCACGGCGTGGCTTTGAAGCGATAATACAGCTCCGCCGTCACTGAATGGCCCGGAACCGGATGGTAGTTCGGATCCTGATAATCGGTGGCGTTGTTGAGCTGGTTCAGGTAACGCTGGTTGTCCTGATAACGATCGCTTAATTTCACCCGCGATACCCCCAGGCCCAGCCAGTCATCAGGGCGCGCATCGAACAGGCCACGGTAGCGGATCCCGGTGGCAAGCGCATAGTGCATATAGTTGGAACGCTGATCGGCCAGGCTCATGCTGTAGAACAGGCTCAGGCCACGGTTGGCGTCGCCTTGGTGGCGCGTCACCTGTTGGTTGAAACCGGTGTACATAAACCAGGTTTGGCTATAGCTGCGGTAACCGTCAGGATCGCTGGCCCCTGGCCCGCCGGAGACGCCACGGTACAAATCCTGCTGATCGGCGTTGGTGTACAGCACGCCAAGGTTATATATCCCAGGCAACTGATTAACCGCCTGGGTCTTCAGTTCCAGTTCAACCGGTAACAGCATCCCTTTGCTGCCTTTGGTAGACCAGCTCCAGGCGTGGCTGCGGCTCGGTGCCTGCGGGTTCTGCTCGAGGATCCCGGTTTTAAGCGTCAGCTCATCGGTGAGTTTGTACTGTAGGCTGGTGCCCCAGTAATGTACGTTCCAGTTGTACCAGGTGAGTGAATTGGCCGATTTACCGCCACACAGCGATAGCGTCTGGAAATCACAGGGAATGATCTGATCGAAATCCTGCACTTTGTTCATCAGGCCGATGCGCCAATGCAGCTTACGATCCATAAAGCTGCGGCTAAAAGTCAGCCAGCCGAGCCGGGTGATGGACTGCCCGCCATAGCTTTCCTGCGACAGATCGGTCGGATTAACCCGTGGGTCTTGCAGACGATCGCGCGTCAGGTTGTTATCGTGGTTACGGTTGACGATGTTGCCTTCAATCGCCGCGTCGGGAATTCCCGTCCATTGCTCCAGATCCTGGCTGAACGTCAACGCAAACTGATCGATATACGACGCCTGTTTATCGTGGTTGTAACCGCCACCGGCGTTGTAGGAAATCTGGCTGAGATAGCCAAGGTTATAATGGAAACCGTGATCTTCCAGAATCGGCCTGATCCCCAGCATCTCTCCCAACAGCCCTGCCTGTGGCGGTTCAAATCCCAGGGCAACGCCCTGCCACTGCGGGGTTGAGGCCTCAACGTCTTGGCTGCTTTGCAGTGTCTCTGCCTGCGCACTGCCACCGGCCAGCAATAGCGCCGCCAGAGTCAGCGCTTGAGGTATGGAATACTTCATTATTATCTTTTCTCCGTGTGCAAATATTCCCAGGTACTGACTGCGGGCAACAGCATTCCCTGGGTACAAATAACCCATAATGAACAACAAGATGTTTTCGTTATTTATTGAATAACTCGCCCTATGGACTCACACCGCGCTTAAGCGCACGATGCTTAATATGATGTTCCCTCTCCCACCGGGAGAGAGGGAATTTAGCGATGATTACTTGGCTTTCAGACTGCTGCCATTGCTGCGGATCACATCACGATACCAATAGAAACTCTTTTTCCGGTGGCGCTCCAGGCTGCCGTTACCGGCGTCGTCGCGATCGACATAAATAAAGCCGTAGCGTTTCGACATTTCTGCCTTCGAGGCGCTCACCAAGTCGATCGGCCCCCAACTGGTGTAGCCCATCACCTCAACCCCGTCGTCGATCGCCTCACCTACCTGCACCAGGTGATCGTTAAGATAGTTGATGCGGTAGTCGTCGTTGATACTGCCGTCGGCTTCGAGACGATCTTTGGCCCCCAACCCGTTTTCGACGATAAACAACGGTTTCTGATAACGGTCATACAGCACGTTGAGCAAGTAGCGCAGGCCAATCGGGTCAATCTGCCAACCCCATTCCGAACTGGCCAGATGCGGATTCGGCACCATATTGAGGATATTGGCACGCGCGGTGTTGTTCTGTTCCTCGTCGGTGGTCACACAGCCGCTCATGTAATAGCTGAAGGAGATAAAATCGATGGTTTCACGCAGCGCCTGTTTATCTTCACTGGTGATTTCCACCTGGATACCGTTTTCGCGGAAGAAACGCTGCATATAGGCCGGATAGGCACCGCGCGCCTGCACGTCGCCAAAGAACAGCCAATCGCGGTTCTGCCGCTGGGTTTCCAGCAGGTCTTCAGGTTTGCAGGTCAGCGGGTAGAGAATGCCCCCCAGCAGCATATTGCCGATTTGCCCACCCGGCACAATCTCATGGCAGGCCTTGACCGCTTTGGCACTGGCGACCAGTTGATGGTGAATCGCCTGATAAATCTCACTTTTGCTGCTGTCTTCCGGCAGCCCGACGCCGGTGAACGGCGCGTGCAGCGACATATTAATTTCATTGAACGTCAGCCAATGTTTCACCTTATGTTTGTAGCGCTCAAACACCGTGCGGGCATAACGCTCGAAGAAACCGATGGTTTTACGGCTGGCCCAGCCGCCATATTTTTGCGTCAGGCCATACGGCATTTCGTAGTGAGACAGGGTGATCAGCGGCTGAATGCCGTATTTCGCCATCTCATCAAACAGCCGATCGTAAAACGCCAGCCCGGCTTCGTTTGGCACTTCCTCATCGCCCTGCGGGAAAATGCGCGTCCAGGCAATCGAAGTGCGCAGGCACTTAAAGCCCATTTCGGCAAACAGCGCGATATCCTGCGGATAACGATGATAGAAATCGATCGCTACATCCTTGATGCCGCTGTCACCCGCCACGCGTGGCGTCAGCGCACCGAAAATCCCCTGTGGTTGCAGATCCGAGGTTGAAAGGCCTTTACCGTCCGTCAGATACGCACCTTCCACCTGATTTGCCGCGACCGCGCCGCCCCACAGAAAGTGTTCTGGAAATTTGCTACTCATTGTCTCTCCTCAATGATTCTGATTAACGTAATAAAGTCAGTAACGATGCCTGTTCCTGCACCGGACTGTGGCCGTTGGTCAGCACGTCAACGTAGTCATCGCTGTTGCTGATGATGATCGGCGTCGTGGTGTCAAAACCGGCGGCGTGAATGGCGGCCTGATCGAACTCGATCAGCAGATCGCCTTGCATCACGCGATCGCCCTCTTTGATGTGCGCGGTGAAATGCAAGCCATCGAGTTTGACGGTATCAATACCGACATGGATTAACAGTTCAGCCCCCTCATCCGATTCAATGCCAATAGCGTGCTTGGTCTTGAACAGCGACACCACGTGGCCGTTAACCGGTGCCACCACCCGCCCCAGGTGCGGTTTGATCGCTACCCCTTTGCCTAACAGACCGCTGGCGAAGGTGGCGTCATTGACCTGTTCCAATGGGATGATGTCTCCGGCAATCGGGCTGCTGACGAATTGCTTACGGTTAAGTGGCGTCTCGGCCAAGGGTGCCACCGCTGGGGTTTCCTCTGCGGGTGGCGTGAGGCCAAACAGGTAACTGGCAATCGCGGCAAACAGGAACGACACCAGCGTACCGACGATCGCGCCCCACACCGTGGCATCAAAACCTCCGGCCGGGATGATCTGGGCAAAGGTGAAAATGCTCACCAAACCGAACGAGTAGACCGCACTGTGGAAGTAACCGATCACCGCCCCACCCAGCGCGCCGCCGATACAGCCGAAGATAAACGGCCGCTTATTCGGCAGCGTGACCCCGTAAACCGCCGGTTCGGTAATCCCGAAGATACCGGCGCTGACGGCAGATCCCGCCATAACGCGCAGTTTGGCGTCACGAGTGCGCAGCATCACGCCCAGCGTGGCCCCCACCTGCCCCATCACCGCAGGCAGCAGCAGTGGCGACATGGTGTCACGCCCCAGCACGCTCAGGTTGTTGATCATCAGCGGCACCAACCCCCAGTGCAGGCCGAAGATCACGCAGACCTGCCACATCGCCCCCATAAAGGCACCGGCAATCACCGGGTTGAAGGCATAAATGGTTTGATAGCCATGAGCCAGCAGGTGGCTTAGCCAGGTCGCTGCCGGGCCAATCAGCAGGAAAGTCAGAGGAACGGTCACCACCAAGCACATCAGCGGTGTGACAAAGTTACGCAGCGCACTGTGGATCACCCGGTTAAACAGCGGCTCCAGGCGGCAGGAAACCCAGGCGGCAAAAATGATGGGGATCACCGACGAGCTGTAGTTAATAAAGGTAATGGGAATACCGAGAAAATGCTCCGCCTGCGCCCCCGGCTGCTGTGCCGCTTGGAAGGCCGCCATCATCAAGGGATGCGTCAGTGCGCCGCCAATCGCCATGGTCACGAAGACATTGCCGCCGAACTTTTTGCCCGCGGTATATCCCAGCATGATCGGGAAGAAGTAGAACAATGCGTCGCTGGCCGCAAACAGCAGTTTGTAGGTGCCGCTGCCGTCCAACATCCAGCCGCAGGCCAGGCTCAGCGCCAGGAAACCTTTCAGGATCCCCGAAGCCGCCATCACGCCGAGCAGTGGCGTGAAAATGCCAGAAATAACGTCGATCAACCGGCTGAGCAGGCTCTCTTTTTTGCCATCGTCGTCTTTGGCCGGTATCTCATCACCAAATCCGGCCAAACTATTCACTGCCTTATAGACTTCCCCTACATGGTTGCCGACCACCACCTGAAACTGGCCGCCGCTTTCCACCACCATGATAATGCCGGGGTTTTTCTTCAATGTTTCAGCACTAGCTTGGCTGCCATCACGTAGCTTAAACCGCAGGCGGGTGGCGCAATGCACCAGGCTTTTCACATTGTCGCGGCCACCGACGCCGGCCAAGATCTCACTGGCTAATTCCTGATATTTCATAAAGGTATCCTTAACACTCAGCTCTGCCGATTCGCCTCCACGGCGAGGGCCAATCGCCATGGTGGAATTCAGCGCAAAAAAAAACCTAAACCTCATTGCCTCTGATCCCAACCAGGGAACACAGAAGCGTGAGGTTTAGGTTTTGCCTGCCGAAACAGTGACAACCCTAAATCGGCTGAGCTATGACGGTAACATTCCGTTTTTCAATGCGGCAAGACTTTCCGCCACAAAGTTGCCGAACTGTGATCCAGGATACAAAACGGCACATGGCGTCATAATGCAAAAAAATCATTAATATCTCTAATTAAATGTACTGATGTAATTCATAGTAAGTATACATTTGACTTGAATATTTCACATCGTTGAAAACAAAAAAAGCACATGCATAACATGGTATTACTTTTAAGTAGAGTTTTTTGCAGTTAAATTTCCCCATCACGCGACCATGCATTTCAACAAGAAAACTCTTAAATAACAGTCTATTTCCGCACATAATCAATGGGAAAAGTCTTAACTTTTCGACGTAATACATCAGAAAAATTAATTAAAATGTGGACAAAAATAATCAGCAGTATTATTAATGATGCCCTGCGTATTTGTTTTAGGGACAGCCGTAACCATGGCTTTACGTACAGAGATTGGGCGGATTTTAATCACCGGCGCAGGCGGCCGGGTTGCAATGGCTTTTAGGCAATTGGCTGCCGACCGTTATCTTTTTCGGCTGGCAGAAAAAGAACCAGGTCTACTGACCGATGTGCGCCCCGATGATGAAGCGCTGGTGTTTGACATCACCGATATCCAGGCCTGCCGTATCGCTTGTACCAATATCGATACCGTTTTACATCTGGCGGCCGATCCTTCGCCCAATGCGGATTTCTGTACCTCACTGATGAAAAACAATATTCTCGGCACATTCAATATTTTCCGGGCGGCAAAAGATGCGGGCTGCAAGCGCGTGGTCTTCGCCAGTTGTGCGCAGGTCGTTGAGGGCTATCCGCTGGATTATCAGGTGCGCCCGGCAGATGCGCCGAAGCCAAAGAATCTGTACGGCCTCAGTAAGGCCTTTGGGGAAGGGATTGCCGCCTATTTTGCCCATCAGGAAGGGCTTTCGGCACTGTCGGTGCGAATTGCCAACTTAACGACGCTGGCGACCAACCAACGCATCAGCGCCCGCGACATGAGCGCATTTCTCAGCCATCGGGATGCGGCCAATCTGCTCGATCGCTGCATTCGGGTAGCGGATGTACAGCATGCCGTGGTGCATGGCATTTCCAACAATCACTATAAAAGGCTATCGCTGGAGGAAACCACGCACCTGCTCGGTTACCATCCCAAGGATGATGCGTTTGCCCTACACGGTTTTACTTAAAGATAATGATTGATTCACTCCGGTAATAAATTGGGGTGAACCCGGCACGCAACATCAGCTGATGATGATTAACAGCCATATTATTCGTAATAACAGTAATGATACAAAATGGATAATGGATAAAAGCCAAGGCGGGCGAGAAGAAATAACGCCAACGCCGGGCTATTCCCGGCGCTGATGACGTACGATATTACGGTTTTTCGGCAATTTTGCGCAGGTACTCGTTATTTTTAAACGCAATAATAACCATTTCAAAGCAAACGCGGGTGAACACGCCGCCGATGATCAAGCCCAGCAGGCCACGGAAAAATTCGCCATAAATCATCAGCCCAACGCCGCCGACGACAATCCCCAGTAAGCTGAGCCAATAAACGAAAGTGATGATTTTTGGCGTCAACATCGCCTCAAAAAAGAAAATATTTTTCACAGTGTGTTTTCCCTCGTTAATATTCAATTTCCCAATAAAGGCAAATGTGCCTCTCACTGCCACAAGCAGTAACTAAATATTAATAATCTTTTCCGAGTTTTACAAAGAGTAAACGCATCGATTAAAAGAAAAGCGTCTTTCGATACACTCTGTTGACGTCGTTAAATCGGTGCCGGATGCAACGATCGCAAATGTGTCGCCACGCCCCAGCTTTGCAATTGCAGCCGCCCATGACTCACTTCAAGCACGGAATAGCCACAGCTGGGGTGGCCGTATTTGCTGATATCCTCCATCCAATCACTGCCCTTCAGTTGCCAAATCAGCGCCTGCAATGCATGGCCATGCGTCACAACGCCAAAGGTGCCGCGCTGGGAAGGAGGAAACCCCTGAAAGAAAGCGACCATTCGCTGGGCAACGTCCATTGCCGATTCGCCTTCTGGGGCTGCGGCCGTCGGTTCACCGGCAAAAATACGCGAAAAGGTCTCGGGATGATTACGCATCGCCTGATGATAGGGGTGGCCCTGCAGGTAACCAAAGTGCTGTTCATATAATCGCGCATCGCTGCTGACCTCACACTGGCAGTGTGCCGCCAATGCCTGTGCGGTGGTCATCGCCCGCCCCGAAGGCGAGCTGAAAAATTGGGTAAAGGGAATGTCTTTCAGCGCGGCCATCAGCGCCGCAATCTGCCGGTGCCCATGTGGCGTCACCGGGCTATCGAACTGACCCTGGATGATCCCTTCCCGGTTCCATTGTGATTCTGCATGCCTGATAACGATAAAGCGCATATCTTCCCTCTCGGCCCGCCGTCCTGAGCGGTAACTATAGACCATCGCCAGAGGCTAACGCGGGCAACTCCACCCTGTACGCCATGAATCAGACTAGTCTTACGCTTTCTGGCTATTGCGTGAATCCTTTCGCTGTAAAGCCCTATCACCGGTTATGAATTCAGCTCATAAGCTCATGCTGATTACCCTGACTACTCTTAAGGATAACGCGCTGTTAACTTCAGAGTATTGGCGGTAGGTGCCTGAACAGTCTGTCCTCCCGCATTAGTGATGGTGATTTCATTACTCGTACCGTAGTAACCGTAAAAACGCGGGCAGTCCGTTAATGTAATTGAGGCATCCACCCATAGCGTTGTAGAGCCTATCTGCCGGAAATAGTGGTGGGTCTCGTAAGTTCCTAAAGAGACGTTCACATCAGGCGTAGTACAGGTTTTTGACACCACATTGACGGTGCCACTGAATGTGATTGTCGCCATCGTCAGATCGGGTGGCAGGTTCAGCACACCGGTGTTGCTGGTAATTGCAGATATCACGGTAGGGAAATTGGCCCATTGATCGAACCCGGCGTGATATTGCCAATTTTTATCAAGCCAAATGAGAAACTTGTGTCGATATTATAGGAGTTGGCCGTACCTACGGTATCGTAAGCCCCATCCGCTGAGGCCACCCTGATTTTACGGTGCGTCTGCCGAATCAGGCCAGGAAAGGCTTCCGTATCGGTGATATTGCTCAATGACAGGTCTGCACAGATGACTTCATGCGTTTTCGCGTCTACCGCCAAGTGCAGTTTTCGCCAAATACGCCGTTTCTCCTGACCGTGTTTTTTCACCTTCCACTCCCCTTCACCAAAGACTTTACGCCCGGTGGAGTCGATAACGAGGTGCGCAATTTCACCCCGCGTTGGGGTTTTAAACGGCACATTCACGGATTTCGCCCGCTTACTGATGCAGGTGTAATCAGGACAGTTTAACGGCACTTTCATCAG
>JBAQHZ010000007.1:0-8078 GCA_049288585.1 Chania sp. | reverse complement strand
CTGCACATCAGGCCAAAAGTTACAGTTTATCCAGCAGTTTCTTCAGGTCCTGCCCTTCGCGCGAACTCTTGTTCTTCTCTGCCCACTTATTCAAGGCATCTTTGGCACGATCTTGCAGCGCATTACGCAGAATCTGATCAACCTGTAGCTGATAATTAAGCTCTTCCCACGGCCCATAAACCCGCAGTGGGATCGGCGTTTTCATCAGTTGTGCAATCAAGGCATTGTCACCCTGCCAGCCACCGGTCACCAGCACGTTCAGCGTCATATCAGACTGTTTACCCGGCATGTCCAACGTACCGCCGCCGGTCAGGCTGAACAATTCAGAGTCTGCCGCTAGATCGCTGAGGCCAATAGTCCCGTTACGCAGGCTACCTTTGGCACTCACCTGTTTCACTTCGGTATAGCGCTGATAGCTATCCTGCCCGTGTACGCTGCTATTGCTACGTGCTACAGCCTGCTGAATCAATTGATGAATGTTCAATCCGTGCAACTGGGCGTTTTGCATAGCCATTTCAGCCGTACCCTGCCAGCGATGCTCAAAAGAAGAGGCCGTCAGGCGATCGCCCGTCAGATCCCCCTGCATACTGAAGGTTCCGGTTAACACCAATGGCATACCGAACGCTTTCAGCACATCTCCTAGCTCAACCTTGCGTAATACCGGTTGTAGCTTGATGACCGGTTTGCTGCCGCGAGCATCCAGCGAACCCGGCAAGGCAAAATCCCCGCCGGCTACATTGCCAGATAAGGCTTTTACCGCCAGCAATCCCCGCTGGTTATCCGCCCGCGCCACCAGTTGGCTGATGCTCAGCCCACGGTAGATCACCTGTTCAGCCTTCAGATTCAGCTGGGCGTTAAAATCACGCAGCATCTGCAAATTCTGTTGTGGATCGTCTGTCTGATTGGCAATAACCGGCGCAGACGTCATTGCCGCCGTCTGTTGCACTTCATCAGAGTTTTTCTTCTGCCAGCCGGAAAGCGCATCAAAGTTAAGATGGCTTGAACTGAGATTCAGGGTATAGCTGGGGATCGATCCTAACTGCGCGCTGGCATCACCGGCCAGTTGACTGTCATTAGCACTGAACATCAGTTGGCTGAAAGCGATCTGCTGTGGCGACTGCTGATACACCGCCTGTACGCTACCTTCCCCCTTGATGCCTGCGGCAGGAATATCGGCACCTTCAAACTGATAGCTGAACTGTGTGACTTTGGCACCAATCTGGCGGGGATATTGCTGCAGATCGAGATCGGCGGCCATTATAAACGTCAGGTCGCGCTGATCGCGGTTCACACGGCTGGAAAGCTCCATCTGTGCCTGATGCTGGCCGTTTTGCTGCAGGGTCAAATTGATATCGCGAACGTTAATCTGTTCGTTATTGGCACGCTGCCAGATCAGCAGGCTGTCCACCACGCTCAGATTATCGATATCAAATTTCCAGGTGGTTTCGGTTGTGTCATCTGCCTGGTTTCCGCCAGGGGCGATCGGCGCATTCGGCTGCGTTTGTTCTTCGCTATCGGGGGTCAAGCGGATGACGGCATTTTTCAGCATCACCTGTTTGACATTCAGTTGGTGGGAAATCAGCGGCCAAAATTTAACATCAAGCCGCATATTATCAGCACTGACCACCGGTGCTTTGGCCCCCGGCGCGGTCAGGGTCATGCGCCCGGCCAAAATGCTGAGCTGCGGCCAGACATGCCAGCGCAGGTCACCTTCCAGCGTCAGATGATAGCCGCTACGCTGTTCAACCTTCTTGACCATATAGGCACGGAAATCATTCGGATTGACCAGCAGCACCAACGCAGTCATACCTGCCACCAGCACTACCAGCAAAATCACCAAAGCTGTCAGTAATCTTCTCATGCCATCCTCATTATCAACGCAACACCGGCAAACACCCAGTGCGGTCAGTCCTTATCGATGCGGCTGGCGACTGCCCCTTGCTGATCTTTGTATTTCGCATCCTGACGGCTGTTGTAAGGGCGCGCGGCTGGCCCGGTAAGCAGTTCAAAACTCAGGGCGCCGATCAACATACCGGGGCGTAGCGCCAACGGCAACTTACCTGAATTATAGAACTCCAGCACAATTCGGCCGCACCAACCCGGATCGATACGATGCGCAGTAACGTGCACCATCAAACCCAGGCGCGCCAAGGAAGAACGGCCATCAAGCCAGCCCACCAGATCGTTTGGCAGCGTCACCGATTCCAACGTTACCGCCAGCGCCAGTTCACCTGGGTGCAGGAAGAAAGCTTCCCCTTCTGGTAACACAATTTCATCGCTCATCACGCGATCAAGCGCAGCGCCCACTTCGTCTTTGGGCCCGCTCAGATCGATAAATGCAGCGGTGTGACCACGGAATACGCGGAATTGATTGCCCAAGCGGACATCCACTGTGGCGCCGTTAATACGCTCAATCGGCGGACGGGGCGAAATGACCAGTTTTTCGCTATCCAGCCAGGCTTCTATATCGCGGTCGCACAGTCTCATTAAATTATCTCCATTCCATCAAAGCACATATACCCTTCTTACTTGAAGTTGCAGGGGTGTTGGCTGCCTTCACTCACCCAAGTCACTTACTTGAGTAAGCTCCTGGGGATTCTCTCAGTTGCCGCCTACCTGCAACTCCAAGTACTTTGGGTATGAATTCATACAAAAATTGCCACATAACGGACCGAAGGTCTATGTCAGAGCGCAAACTAGTCCGCCAATGGCTGGAAAAACGCGCTTTTCCAGCCATTAAAGGGGGTTATTCAAAGAATTGGCTGATTTTGGCTTTCAGAATATCAATCGCAATACGGTTTTTGCCACCGCGCGGAACGATGATATCGGCATACTGCTTGGAAGGTTCAATAAACTGCAGGAACATTGGACGAACGGTTTTCTGGTACTGCGCCATCACGGAATCCATCGAACGGCCGCGCTCATTCACGTCGCGCTTCATGCGGCGCATCAGGCAAATATCCAACGGTGTGTCGACAAAGATCGAGAAATTCATCGCCTGACGCAGGCGGATATCCGTCAGCAACAAAATGCCTTCCAGAATGATGACTTTCTTTGGCTGTAGAAGAACCGTTTCTTTTTTACGCGTATGTTCGGTGTAGCTATACAGCGGTAATTCAATTGCCTGACCGGCCTTCAACATTTGCAGATGCTGAAACAGCAGATCGTGATCCATGGAGCTCGGGTGGTCGTAGTTGGTTTTGACCCGTTCTTCCATGGTCAAATGGGCCTGGTCTTTATAGTAACTGTCTTCCGGGATCACACCGATATGTTCATCACCCACCTGATCGCGGAGTTCACGATACAAAGTACTGGCGATAAGGCTTTTTCCGGAGGCAGATGCGCCAGCGATACCAATAATGACGCACTGATGCGGCTTGTCAGTCATAAAATTAAAGACCTGATTTATAGTGAGGAAAGGGGGAACTAGAACGGGCTGATTATAGGGAGTTACCCCATATGACGCCAGTATTTATCCCCTTACACACTTTATACGTCAGTTGCTTGGGTGTTGACCGCCCCAGTCACATAGTGATCTGTGCTGCTGAGCTCTCCAGTGCTTGCCGTCTACAAGCAACTCGAATTATTTTTGTATAGACGCCGAACGGCGTTTTCAGAACATTTCCGCTACTGCAAACCCGGCTCTCAGCGTACAATCGTTCCATTAATATCCTGCTCACTTTCAACGAGTCTTCAAACCCGTGAAACAACGTGATTTATTTCCCACCGTGGAGTGCCGCCGCACATGAACTGGCATTTCCTGACCTTCTTCGGTGACAGTATGCTGCTGCTACCCTCCGCAGCCATTATCTTTATTATTTTGATGTTCGCGCCCGCCAGCAGAAAACCCACTTGGGAATGGACACTGCTGTTCGGCGGCGTCGGAGCCGTGGTGTGTATATCAAAATTGGCATTTATGGGCTGGGGCATTGGCAGCCGCGAGTTTGATTTCACCGGATTCAGCGGCCACTCGGCGCTGTCTGCCAGTATCTGGCCAGTGATGTTGTGGTTACTCAGCGGGCGTTTTGCACCAATAGTACGGCTCTTGGCGGTGATTGTGGGGTATGTGCTAGCCATCGCGGTAGGTTATTCACGCTTGGCGATTCACGTCCATTCCACCTCAGAAGTGATCACTGGCCTGCTATTAGGCCTGATCGTCAGCAGCACCTTCCTGCTGCTTCAGCGCGGCACTCCGCCGCCTCGGCTTTCCTACCGCAAGATCGCCGCTACGCTGGTTCTGCCCCTGTTCCTGATCAACACCGGCACCGCCGCCCCAACTCAAGGGTTACTGGAGCGGATTGCCGTGACCATCGCCCCCGTACACAAACCTTTTGTGCGCGCCGATCTGCACAACAAAACCCCATCGCCTGCTGCTATAAAGCACAATTAAAAACCGGCATAGTGTGTTATGCCGGTCAGTTAAGCGCAAAACTGCATAATCATGCGCAATGGCTAAAGGAGCGCCCCCTCTCCCCGTGGGAGAGGGCCGGGGTGAGGGGCTTGTAGTGCGGTGATCATCCCCTAACCCCAAAGGAGAGGGAACTGGCTAGCCTTAACTGACAAGCATTAGGCACAGTGTGCCGGGTTATCAGTTAATACTGTCTTATACCGCGCGGAAGAAAATCTCGGTCGGGATTGCTTCCCCTTGCCAGTACATCTGCGCCGCCACGCGCCCTGCCAGTTGGCGATACATCTCGGCAAACTCGCTGTCAGGGCGGCTGATCACCGTTGGCTGGCCGCGATCCAAATCTTCACGCAGTGAGATATGCAACGGCATCTGCCCTAGCAGGCGGCTGTTGTATTTCTTCACCAGTTTCTCTGCACCACCGGTGCCGAAAATAGGTTCATGATGGCCGCAGTTGCTGCAAATATGCGTGCTCATGTTCTCGACGATGCCCAGCACTGGCACATGCACTTTCTCAAACATCACAATGCCCTTCGCCGCATCCAGCAATGCGATATCCTGCGGCGTGGTCACCACCAATGCGCCGGTAACCGGGATATTCTGCGACAGTGTCAGTTGAATATCACCGGTGCCCGGTGGCATATCCAGCACCAGATAATCCAGATCCGGCCAAATGGTATCTTGCAACAGTTGCAGCAGCGCTTTGCTGGCCATTGGGCCGCGCCATACCATGGCGTTGTCGTCAGTCACCAGATAACCGATCGAGTTGGTAGCCAGGCCGTGCGCCATGATCGGTGCCATATGCTGGCCATCTGGCGACGTTGGCCGCTCATGTTCGGTACCCAGCATATTCGGGATCGACGGGCCATAAATATCCGCATCGAGGATCCCCACCTTGGCCCCTTCGGCCACCAGCGCCAGTGCCAGGTTAACGGCGGTGCTGGATTTCCCCACCCCGCCCTTGCCGGAACTGACGGCAATAATGTTACGCACCCCCTTCACACCAGCCTGATCGTTAGCACGCTTCAGGGTGACGATATCCTGTTTCAGCTTCCAATCGATGGCTTGTGCGCCCGTTACGCGCAGCAATTCATCACCGACCGTTGCTTTCAGCGTTTCAAAACCGCTGCGCCAGGCGAATGGCATGATCAGTTCGATATGCAGAACCTTATCCAGCATGGCGCAGTGGTGGATCGCTTTCAGGGCGGTCAGATTATTTTTTAACGTTGGGTGTTCAAAGGCGGCCAATACACCGGTCACCAGGGCGCGCAGAACTTCAGGGTTGGTCTGCTCAGGGGATTTTGCGTTCATCCCGGCTCCTTGATTTTTTAAATGAATAGCATCCTCACAAGCATATCAGAACTGTGAGGTAACTCGCGCGTATAACCCGAAAGAAACCGCTCTGGCAGCCAAGAGCGCGATCGGTTAACATCAAAGCCCCTTTTTATTCATTACAGAAAGCAACTTCTCACTATGGCTCAAGTCGCGAAAAAATTATTGGTGACGTGCGCGCTACCGTACGCAAATGGTTCCATCCATCTCGGCCACATGCTCGAGCACATCCAGGCAGATATCTGGGTTCGTTACCAACGAATGCGCGGCCACGAGGTTCATTTTATCTGTGCGGACGACGCACACGGCACGCCGATCATGCTGAAAGCGCAGCAGATGGGCATTCAGCCAGAAGAAATGATCGCGGAAATGAGCCACGAGCACCAACAGGATTTCGCCGGTTTTGGCATCAGCTATGACAACTATCATTCAACCCATAGCGAAGAAAACCGTGAACTGGCGAGCCTGATCTACAGCCGTCTGAAAGAGAACGGCTTTATCAAGAAACGCACTATTTCTCAGCTTTACGATCCTGAAAAAGGCATGTTCCTGCCCGATCGTTTTGTGAAAGGCACTTGTCCGAAGTGTAAAGCCCCGGACCAGTATGGCGATAACTGCGAAGTGTGCGGCGCCACCTACAGCCCGACCGAGCTTATCGAACCGAAATCCGTCGTCTCTGGCGCGACGCCGGTGATGCGCGACTCCGAACATTTCTTCTTTGATCTGCCTGCGTTCAGCGACATGCTACAAGCCTGGACCCGTTCCGGCGCGTTACAGGAGCAGGTTGCGAACAAGATGCAGGAATGGTTCGAATCTGGCCTGCAACAGTGGGATATCTCCCGCGATGCGCCGTATTTTGGCTTTGAAATTCCGGATGCTGCCGGTAAATATTTCTACGTTTGGCTGGATGCGCCGATCGGTTATATGGGCTCGTTCAAAAACCTGTGTGACAAACGTGGCGATCTGGACTTCGACGAATTCTGGCGTAAAGACTCCACCACCGAGCTGTATCATTTTATCGGTAAAGACATCGTCTATTTCCACAGCCTGTTCTGGCCAGCGATGCTGGAAGGCAGCAACTTCCGCAAGCCAACCAACCTGTTTGTACATGGTTATGTGACGGTGAACGGCGCGAAAATGTCCAAATCGCGCGGTACGTTCATTAAGGCTGGAACCTACCTGCAACACTTGGATGCCGACTGCCTGCGTTACTACTATGCCGCCAAGCTCTCTTCACGTATCGACGATATCGACCTAAATCTGGAAGATTTCGTACAGCGTGTGAATGCCGATATCGTCAACAAAGTGGTCAACCTGGCTTCGCGTAACGCCGGTTTTATCAACAAGCGCTTTGGCGGGCAACTGGCCGATCAACTGGCCGATCCAGCTCTGTTCCAAACCTTTGTTGACGCAGCAGCCAGCATTGAAGAAGCCTACGCTAGCCGCGAAACCAGCCGGGCGATCCGCGAAATCATGGCATTGGCCGACTTGGCTAACCGCTATGTGGACGAGCAGGCTCCGTGGGTGGTAGCGAAACAAGAAGGGCGCGACGCCGATCTGCAAGCGATCTGCTCCATGGGTATCAACCTGTTCCGCATCCTGATGACCTACCTGAAGCCGGTATTGCCTGCGTTGACCGAACGCACCGAAGCTTTCCTTAACTGTGAACTTAGCTGGGATGCTATCGCACAGCCGCTGCTGGGGCATCAGGTGAACACCTTCAAAGCGCTGTTCAACCGTATCGAACTCGACAAAGTGAATGAAATGGTGAACTCATCGAAAGAAGACATGGCCGCCGCAAAAGTGGTGACCGGCCCGCTGGCTGACGATCCGATTCAGGAAACCATCACCTTTGACGATTTTGCTAAGGTAGACATGCGGATTGCGCTGATCAAAAGCGCCGAGTTTGTGGAGGGTTCCGACAAGCTGTTGAAGTTGCAGTTGGATCTGGGCGGCGAATCCCGGCAGATCTTCTCTGGCATCCGTTCAGCTTACCCGGACCCGAAACTGCTGGAAGGGCGCTTGACCATTATGGTGGCCAATCTGGCTCCGCGCAAAATGCGTTTCGGCATCTCCGAAGGTATGGTGATGGCCGCTGGCCCTGGCGGGAAAGAGATCTTCCTGCTAAGCCCGGATAGCGGTGCACAACCGGGTATGCAAGTGAAGTAAAGCATCCGCGCAAGTCCCCTCACCCTAGCCCTCTCCCCCAGGGCTGTCTCTTGATCAGATCTCCTGATCAAGAGACTTCGCCAGTTTATACCCTTCGACGATATCCTGAAGCTTGAACCATCCCTCCCACATCACAACCCATCCTGCTCGTCCCGTCCGTTTACTGTCATAC
>JBAQHZ010000006.1:0-5727 GCA_049288585.1 Chania sp. | reverse complement strand
CTTTTCCAGCGGGCACGGAGATTATCTCTTTGGTGTGGTGTACAGCATTGCCTTTCTGATTTTGTTCAAGCGAATAGGGTTTTCTCGCGGCGGGGTGATATTTATTCTGGCCTATTTTTCAGCAGTAATATTGGTGGCCGTTCCTTTTATTTTTTATACCGACAGCTTTGTCTATCTGGATGAGCGCTATGGTAACCGATTAACGTTAGGGTTTGATAATCCCAATACGCTGGCTTATTACCTATTCTCACTGTTTGCCGTGCTGCTGTGTTTGCTGGACCGCGTGGCGATGAGTGTCGGGATGAAAAATATTATTGCGTTGGCTTACGCACTGCTGCTGTTGCCACTACTGGTCTACAGCTATTCGCGGACCTATCTGGCGCTGGCGCTGTTGCTGCTGGCCCTGTTTTGGCTGGCCCCATTATTACGTATCACACCCGGTAGAAAACTGTGCACATTGCTGCTGAGCCTGATACTCGGCATGCAGTTTATCAGCGTGTTGCGCTGGGGGGAAAACCCGCTGCTGGATGAATTGCTTAATCAGGCACTGACCGGCCGGATATGGTTTTCCTGGCAGATGTACCAGGCTCAAGGGCTGCCTAATCTGCTGTTTGGGCAAAATATAGAAGCCTATAAGCCGATTGATTTCTTTTACTTTGCCCTGTTTTATTCCGCAGGTGTCATCGCTTCACTCTTGTTGTTGTTCTGCTATTACCAACTATTGCGCAACTTGGTATTTCTCAGCCGTTTTATGCGCTGGGTAGTTGCGGTTTTTTTGTTAACCACTCTGACCGAAACGTATTTTTTGGTGCCGGTGTTTAATATTTCGCTGTTATTGCTTTGCCAGGCTAAAAGTTTTTATCAACTAAAAAACTGAGGTAGGGAATGGATTTCTCAATTGTTATGCCGATATATAACAGCGCAGATTATCTGGAAAGGAATCTGGCGCGTATTTTCGCTGCTTGCAGTGGTTTTGATTATCAAATTATTTTGGTGGATGACTGTTCGAACGACGAGGATATTGCCCAGATCAAGCAACTGGTAGCAGCTCATCGTCACATTATGCTGTATGAAAAAATAAAGAAAAGTAATGCTGCCGAATCACGCAATATTGGTGTCCGGCTGGCACAGGCGGAGGTGATTTTTTTCCTGGATTCTGACGATTACTTCACCACGCACTACATTATGCGCCGGTTGAAGCGCCATGAAGATCAGTATATCGACATTATTTTTGGCAATTATGCTGAAGTCCGCGGTGATTCGGTCAGGGACTTTACCTTTAATTATAAAAAAGGCTCGGCAGGCGAGGACTTTCTGTTTCTGGAAATGGGGGATATTCGCTCTTCCACTATCAGCCTGCGCAAAAAACGCGATCGTCGTTTCCTGTTCCCGGAATTTCTTGGCAAACACCAGGACTGGGGGTTTCTGGTCAATGCGACCAAGCAGGGGGCGAATGTGGTGCATGATACGGGCAGCGGGGTGTTTCTCGATGTCGGCCGCCGCGGGCGTATGACCACCAAGCTGAATCTGGAGGCCAGCGAACAGTTTATTGATGCCTTCCTGCACCCCAGCGATCGCCACATCAGCGGCTTTGCCTGCAAACACCTGCTGGTATCGCTCTACAACGAGAATCAGTTGGCCTTCAACTATTACTCTTCTCGCATCTTGCGCCACACCCTCAGCAGTAAATTCAAACTGATCAAGCTCTATGGCGATTGCCTGACCCGGCTAGGGCTATTCCCGCTGGGCGGCAGACTGCTGCGCGGCGCTCGTAACAATTTTAGGAGATGACATGCAGCAGCGTAAGGTGGCGATAGTGATTGAAAATATCGCGGGTAAAGGGGGCACCGAGCGTGTCGCCAGCGGCTTGGCTAACGCGTTGGCACGGTTACCTGGCTATGCGGTCACGCTGTTTTCTATTAGCGGCGATCGGGCGTTTTTCCCACTCGACACCGCCGTTACGCTGCGCTTTATGCCGGGCCGCCGCGGCGGTTGGCCCTGGCACTTGGCTTTGGCGCTGCGCCGTGGCGGCTTCCACGCCATCATCCCGGTGTCGATGGGGCGTCTTTCGGTGATTATTGCGCCTTATTTACGCCTGTTATGCCCTAACAGCCGCTTGTTGCTCAGTGAACACGTCAGTTTTCACCAATATCCGCGTCTGATGAAGTGGCTCAAGTTGGCGGTATATCGGTTCAGCGATCGGGTGATTTTCCTTACTCGGCAGGATCGCGATGCCATTGCCCGGTGGGTGCCACAGCGCAAATGCCTGGTGATCGAAAACGTATCGCCTTTCCCAGTGCAATCTCCACGGGCCGAGCAACAGCAACCTCTGGCGCTGGCGATCGGGCGGTTGAGCCATCAGAAGGGGTTTGACCGGTTAATTACCGCTTGGCAACAGATCGCCCGGCAGGCCCCCGAGTGGCGGTTGGTGATCATCGGCGACGGCCCCGAGCGTGGTGCATTACAACGGCAAATCGATCAGGCTGAATTGCAGGAGTCGGTGCAACTGCTGCCAGCTACCGCTGATATAGCGGCCTGGTACCGGCGTGCAGGGTTGTATCTGATGACCTCACGCTATGAAGGGTTGCCGATGGTGCTGATTGAAGCCATGAGTTTTGGCCTGCCGCTGGTGGCTTACAACTGCCAGACCGGCCCAGCGGAACTGATAGATGACGAGCGTAACGGCTACCTGATTGCCGATGGCGATCATGCCCAGTTCTGCGCCAAAACCTTGGCGCTAATCGCCAATCCCGATCTACGCCAGCGTTGTTCACAAGCATCGCTGCTCAAAGCCGGGCGCTTTACGCCCGAACGTATTTATCCCCAATGGCAGCAGATTATTACGTGAGGAACACATGGAAAAAGTATCGATCATTATGCCCGCCTACAATGCCGCGGCGTCAATTGAGCAGTCGATCTTGGGCGTATTGAATCAGCGTTTTACCGATTATCACCTGTATGTGATTGATGATGCCTCCACCGACCAGACGGCAGACATCGTACGGCCCTACATTCATTCGCGCCTGAGCTATATTCGCAATGCGTACAATCAGGGCGTGGCCGCAACGCGCAACATCGGGATTGCAGCCGCACGCGGCGACTATCTGGCTTTTTGCGACAGCGATGATGTCTGGCGTGCAGACAAACTGGCGCGGCAGGTGGGGATCCTGCGTTCCGGCCGCTACGATGTGGTGTGCTCCCATTACTATACCTTCGAAGATGATCCTGAACGGGTGAAAAACTACCGGGGTTCTGAGGAGATTATCGGCTATCAGGACTTGCTGAAAAGCAACTGGATTGGCAACCTGACCGGCATCTACAACCAGCGGCGGATCGGTAAGGTGTATCAGAAAAGTATCGGCCATGAGGATTACGCCATGTGGTTGGCGATCCTGCAAAACGCGCGTAACCAGCTGGCTTACTGTGTGCCGGAGCCTTTGGCGTTTTATCGCCTGTCGGCCCAGTCGTTATCCGGTAACAAAGTGAAGGCCGCCGACTGGCAGTGGAAAATCTATCGCGACTATCTGGGGCTGTCGTACCAGAAATCCTGCTATCTGTTTTTCGCCTATTTAGTTAATGCCGTAATGAAAAGGCAATGAACCCGATGAAGCGTAAGGCAGTGCTGTTAGCCGGGTTATTGACCATAACTGCTTTACAGGCTGAGATTTGTACGCCGAATCTGCTGGTTAACCCCGGCTTTGATCAAGGCAATAGCGGCTGGAAACTGGCGGGAGCGCAGGTGGTGGCAGACGCGCACAGCGGGCGTACCAGCCTGCGTTATCAGAATAGTGACCCTGAGCGTTATCACACCTTCAGCCAGTTGTTGAACGTGAAACCGGGGCAAGCGATCGATTTCGGCGGTTGGGTGAAAAGCCGTAATGTGCAGGGGTTTGCCCAAGACCAAGGTGCCAGTGTTTATCTGCAAAGCTTTGATCGTCAGGGGCGCTTTCTTGAGGGCAGCTATCCGCCAGGGATAACCGGCGATAGCGGCTGGCAACCGATCGGGGCGGTTTACACCGTGCCAGAACAGGCTGCTCGAACCACGCTGGGGGTTTACCTGCGCAAAGGCACTACCGGCACGGCTTGGTTCGACGATCTCTATGCCTGCATCCGGCCAGCCCAGCCCAAGCTTTATCAGTGGGCAGATCCGCAGCAGCGGGTAGTGACCACGTTGATTGAGCTTGCCCAGCCGCAACGGGTGCAACTGGAGAGCACCTTGCTCACCCGTGATGGTGTGGTAGTGAAAGCCACTCGTCAGCATTACTGGATTGAACAGCCGCAACGGGTGTCGTTCAGGCTGCCGGATGGTTTGGCGCAAGGAGAGTATCGTTTGCATCAGCAGGTCGTTGAGTTGGCGACCCGGCGTCAGCACAGCAGCGATCTGCTATTACAGATTGGGCAACCGGCAGCGAGCGTGGCCATTGATGGGCAGGGCTTTGTGCTACGCGGCGGTAAACGCTTTTTCCCATTGGGTATTTACGCCAATATGACGCAGGATCGGCATCTGTCGCGCATCGCGGCGGCCGGTTTCAACACCGTGCTGAACTATAACTACGGCAGTGGTAAAGATCCTTACGCCTTCTTTCGTCAGGCCGATAAGCATGGCTTGCAGGTGATCTACTCCGTCAAAGATCTGTACCCCGGCACGCGCTTTGCGCCGCCGACTCGCCAGTCTTATCCGGCGTTGACCCAGTGGTTGGTCGAGCGCTTGCGTGATCGGCCTAATCTGTTGGCCTGGTACATCAACGATGAACTGGGGCAGGAATATATCGCGCAGATTGAGCAGAAAAACCAGCAGATCAAACGGTTGGATCGTAATCATCCCACGTTTCAGGTACTGAATAGAACCGGTTATCTCAATGCCTATTTCAACAGTTCCGATATTCTGGCAACCGATCCTTATCCGGTGGGTGTGGATCCTGATCTAACGCGAAGCGGTGATTATGCCAGACTAACTACCCAGGCTGCGCGCGGAGTGAAAGGGGCATGGGTGGTGATTCAGATTATGGATCACGCGGCTTACGACAGCCGCCGTAAAGCGCATCAGCCTTCGCAGCAGGAAATCCGCAATCAGGCTTGGCAGGCGTTGATCGGCGGCGCACAGGGGCTGCTGTTTTATTCGTATACCGACCTGTTTTATAAACAAAAGAACGGCCAGTTTTCACAGCAGGAGTTCGATGGCATCTGGCGTGATGTGGCGGCGGTTGCGCAGCAGATCGGCGAATTTATGCCTTATTTGCTGTCTGGTCAGAGCCAGTTGCTGACAGGAGACAATACTGAGGTTGCTGCACGTCTGTTTATGCACGGCGATCGGGGTTTACTGATGCTTGCCAATCCTTACTATAAACCCGTATCAACCCGTTTTGTGCTGCCTATCGGCTGGACATGGCAGGGTGAACAACAGATAACGGCCAACTTACCCTCGATTGGCAGCAATATGCTATGGTTGCGCCGTCAATAAAAAACCTTCTCGTAACGTAAGGTTTTCACCGTTGTTTTATCAGGTTCGCCAATATTGATTCTTTGTTTGTATCCGCAGTGCGTTTTTACTCATCAGTTAAGAGCTAACTTATCGAGATCCTGTGGATCTCTTTTCGCCGTTGATTTACGCTGTCGCGCGCCCAAATTAACCTGGTTTGCAGCATTAGTTAAATGAACGGAATCAATCAGTAAAAATCACTTTTAGCGTTTTATTTATACTGATTTTAATCAAGGGCTTGGTCAATA
>JBAQHZ010000005.1:0-29054 GCA_049288585.1 Chania sp. | reverse complement strand
ACCCGCGCAGCGGGCAGGCCATGTTAAGCGTAGGCGTGGGTGCAGGGCCCCGCCTTGGGCCCTGTAATTGCCGTCCATTATTGTTCCATCGGATTATGATCTTTTACGGCAATTCCCATTACACCTGGCTTACAGAGACGAACACGTTGTGTATAAGAGACAGCCCAAGGGAGAGGGAGCCCCACCTTCCGTGCAAAGATGTGTAGATACCTATGGTGCGCTAGGCCCGGGTATTTCAGGCTTAAAGACCACTTTGTCATCAACCTCAAGGCCGCTTCGACGCCCTTTTGCTATTCGGAGCGTGTTAGCGTACTGCCGGGCCAAACGCTTTGGATTTGCTGCATCAATGCCGTGCCTAATGCGGCAATATCTTCTGCCGCTGTGCTATGCATGGCTTCCATCACAATCAGGGCCTGCGTGGTGTTTACCGAAACCGCCGAGTAACCGCTTTGCCGATGAGTCCAGCGCCGGGCGTGAGCGCGATCGGCGGCGTCGGCAAAGATCACCTCACCGGGGGCCGGACTTTCGGTGGTACCAGAAAAGGTGTGGTAAATCTCATGGCCTATGGCCGGCCTAACTTGAAGATCTCCGCTGATTTTTTGCCGATCAAAAACCGCAATCGGAATGGCAAATGTCAGTGACAGGGCATTGCACAGATCGATTAATGGGAAAATGGCAGGCAGTGAACCCTCTTTGCGCCAGCGGCGCAGCAGGGATTCCGCCGCACAGCGGTACTGCGTGGGTTTCAGCCCCATATTGACGAAGGCGCGCCGCCAGGCTTGGATCTCCACCAAGTCGCTTTCGGTGCCGCCGCGCAATCTGACTGCGGCCCGGCGGTTGAAATCTGCCACCGCTTGGCTGACATCCGCCTGCTGATCGACACCGTCAATCAGCAGGCAACAAGAAACTAAGGTGGGAAAAGCCGATCTGATACTGCTGGCGTAAGTAAAGTTCATGGTTCACCGGGAGTGAGGTTGAGGTCAGTGGCGCTACTGTGGCCTCTATAACCTGTGGCGTCTTGAACGAAATTGCAGCCGATTAACGGCGACGTTTCTGATTGGCGTAGATACCGGGAGAAACGCCTAGCACCCGGCTGAATTGCCGAGACATATGGCTTTGATCGGCAAAACCTGCCGCGGCGGCGCTCTCAGCCAACGGTGTGCCTGCTGCAATCAATCGCCGCGCCAGCTGGATGCGGCGTTGGATCTGGTAAGCATGTGGCGTGATGCCGGTAGCGCGCTGGAAACTGCGTAACAGTTGGAAGCGGTTCATACCGCAAAGCTGTGCCAGTTCGTTCAGGGTGACTGGGTTGGCGGGGTCATCATCAAGGCGTTCCTTGGCTAGCCGAATGGGTGGGGTGGTTTCCTTGGGTTCACTGACGTGGAGCAACCGCACCAGCAGGAGCAACAGTGCCTGTTCCTGCTGGAGGCTGCTGTGTGGCGTGCAGGTGATGTTGTTGAACAGAATACGGAAACTTTCGGCGGCCACGGCGTCAGCCAGGGCTGGGGATGAAAACTCGCTGCTGTGCGCTTTGCCAACAGCAAGATCGCCGATGGTGGTGGCCACCACGGCCGGTTCCAGATAAAGCATGCGCCATGAGCGCGACTGCTGGCCGATCGGGCGGCCATCATGCACCTCGCCAGGGTTGACGGTGATGATGTCGCCTGGCCCGGCTTCTACCTGCCCGCGCCCGCTGAGCGATTTCTGCGCCCCATGCTCTATCAGCCCGATGCCAAACTGCGCGTGAAAATGTTTGGGGTAACTGTGACGTGAGGTGGCGATCACCGCTTCGATACCCGGTATGCAACAGGCTGGCATGCTGAAAGTCGCCGTCATCTGGAACACTCTTTGCGGTTTGTATCAGGGAAAGTGAATCAGGGGCAAGGGCTGCCCCTGACGATTATTTCACACCCACCACGCCATGCTGGATAAACCAACTGAGCATGCGCTGCCAGCCATCGGCAGAGGCTTCGGCGTGATAGCTTGGGCGGTAATCGGCATGGAACGCATGGCCTGCTTCGGGGTAAACCACGATCTCGGCATCGGCGTTAGCCGCGCGGATCGCTTGGCGCATGCTTTCCACCGTCTCCAGCGGAATGCTGCCATCTTGGCCGCCATACAGGCCAAGCACCGGCGCGGAGAGATGCGTCGCGATATCAACCGGGTGCTTCGGTGAGTTAAGGGTTTTCTCCCCCACCAGTTTGCCATACCAGGCTACGGCGGCTTTCAGCTGCGGATTATGTGCGGCATACAGCCAGGTGATACGCCCGCCCCAGCAGAAACCGGTGATCGCCAGTTTGTTGGCATCGCCGCCGTGACGCGTTGCCCAGTGAGCAGTATGGTCCAGATCCGCCAGCACCTGATTGTCCGGCACTTTGCTGACCAGCTTTTGCAGAAGATCGCCGATTTCGCTGTAATCCCTGGCGTCCCCCTGACGGAAATAGAGTTCTGGGGCAATTGCCAGATAGCCCTGTTTCGCCAGGCGGCGGCACAGATCCTGAATATGTTCATGCACGCCGAAGATCTCCTGCACCACCAGCACCACCGGGAGCGGCTCTGGGTGATCGGCGGGTTTGGCGATATACGCCGGGAGTTCGTCGCCTTGTGAAGGAATAGTGGTTTCCCCGGTATGGATGCCCTGCTCATCGGTCAGAATCGTCGATGTGGCTAACGGCGCCACTGCCGGGGCAAATCCCCCCTGAGCCTGCTTTAATGTTATCTCTTGTTCGGTTTTCATGCGGTCTCCATGCAATCAATGAGAGAAAAGCTCGGGAACGGCTAACTATAGGCAAGATTACCGCGTATTGGCATCTTGTGGGGTATTTTTAGCCATTTGAAGTTGTGACTAAGATGGGTCAGTACCCAGTGATGAGCAGCGATACATTTCCTGCAAATGTCGCTAAAGGCCAACCAGGCTCTCTAGCGGGATCTTAAATTGCTTATGCAAATTACGGATCATAGGTAGGGTTAACTGACGAGTTCCGTTAAGAACTTCGTACACCCGGTTTGATCGACCGATAGCGGGTTCCAAATCCTTGATCGTCAAGCCCTGTTGCGCCATCCGAAATTTTATTGCCTCAATGGGCGTTGGAGGCTCAATGGGGTAATGCTTTTTTTCGTACTCTTCGATAAGCAGGCATATGACTTCAAAGAAATCCCCTTCAGGCGAACCCATTTCCGGTTCATTATCAAATAGGGGAGAAACAGCATTTAGGGCTGCCTGATAGTCATCTTCGTTACGGATCGGTTTGATTTGCATGTTGTTACTCCAACTCGACGGTTTCAGCATCATACTGGCGATGGGGGCCTATGAATTTCACAAACATCCATCCTCGTTCATCCTCGTTGATATGTTATCGCTACTATTAGTCTGTAATCGTTTCCTTTGATATTAAATACCACTCGCCTATTCTTCAGAATGCTGGCGCTGCGATATTGTTCTTTAATCTCTGCCGGGGTTTTCCAATTTGCACTGACAACTTCATCAACCCAAGCTTTTAGTGGTTGTTCTGAATCGGGATATTCCGCCCAAAAATCCCTTAATGTCTTAACCGATATGATTTTCACATTGTGCATTTTAGTCCCGTAGTGGGACTAAAATAAGCAAAAAGTCCCATGTTGGGACCCCAAACTGCTGACAAAGCTAGATATTAGGGAGAGCGTGCCGAAGGGGTCGTAGCGGCGTAAGCCGCCGGAGCGCCCCTCGGTGCGCTAGGCCCGAGTATCACGGGCTAAAAAACCACTTTGACATCAACCTCAAGTCCCATGTTAGGACTCGTCTTTTTACGCCAGCTAAACTTATCCAGTGGACCAATACGTCGTTTTTATGCGTTCTTAGTCACAAAAAATTTGTAACTTAATTTTTTGTTTCTTAATTAATAGTGAATTTATTCACAAAAATGACCGACGATTTTCAGTAGAGTACCTATTTGTTCCTCCCCATAAACAGCATCCAAGAGGAGTCTTCTATGTCTCAATCTGACGTTTTCCATCTCGGCCTCACTAAAAACGACTTGCAGGGAGCAACGCTCGCCATCGTCCCCGGCGATCCGCAGCGCGTAGAGAAGATTGCCAAGCTGATGGAAAACCCGGTGCACTTGGCAACACATCGCGAATTCACTTCATGGCGTGCAGAGCTGGATGGCAAAGCGATCATCGTTTGTTCCACCGGGATCGGTGGCCCATCGACGTCGATCGCGGTTGAAGAGCTGGCACAGCTGGGCATTCGTACTTTCTTGCGCATTGGCACCACCGGTGCGATCCAAGCCAATATTAATGTGGGCGATGTGCTGGTCACCACGGCGGCAGTGCGCCTCGACGGTGCCAGCCTGCACTTTGCACCGCTGGAGTTCCCGGCGGTGGCCGATTTTGCCTGCACCACGGCGCTGGTGGCAGCAGCCAAGGCCTGTGGCGCTACCACCCATATCGGCGTCACCGCTTCTTCCGATACCTTCTACCCAGGCCAGGAGCGTTACGACACCTATTCCGGCCGGGTGGTCAGCCGTTTCCAAGGTTCGATGGCCGAGTGGCAATCTATGGGCGTCATGAACTATGAAATGGAATCCGCTACCCTATTGACCATGTGTGCCAGCCAGGGCCTGCGTGCCGGGATGGTGGCCGGGGTGATCGTCAACCGCACCCAGCAGGAGATCCCTGACGCGGAAACCATGAAGAAAACTGAAAGCCAGGCCGTGCAGATTGTGGTCGAGGCTGCCCGCCGCCTGCTGTAATCCTTGCCAATCTCGGGCCGTTCAACGGCCCGTTTTTCCATCCCGCAGTAATCTGTTACGGTAGAGCCCACTTGCGTCATACTCCCGGCTGTTTTTTCAGGCCGGTATTTGTGATGACATTTCCCCAAGATAATCGCTATGAGGATGTCTATGACCGCTCAGACCCTGCTTCATCCTTCACTGGCCCCGCTTGATGGTGGCATCAACTTCCGCGATCTCGGCGGTAACAGCGTGGCCGATGGCCGCCGCATCAAACGTGGGTTGCTGTTCCGTTCCGGCTCACTCGAGCGCTTAAGTGAACGCGATTGTGCTTTTCTGGCCGGAGTGCCGGTACGTTCGGTGCTTGATTACCGCGATGCTGACGAAGTGCAGGCCAAACCGGATGTGCTGTGGCAAGGGGCCGATTATCACCATTTCCCGGCGAACCCGCTCAGCAGCGAAGTGAATGCCAACCTGGAAAAGCTCACCAACGAAACCTTGGCCGGGTTCAACGCCCAAGCGTTTATGCTGGAACTGTACCGCCGCCTGCCGTTTAACAATACGGCCTATCGCCAACTGGCACAGTTGCTGATCACGCCTGAATCCGGGGCGATTGTGCAACATTGTGCGGTGGGTAAAGACCGCACCGGGGTCGGTTCGGCGCTGGTACTGCTGGCGCTGGGGGCGGATGAGGGCACGGTGGTTGAAGACTATTTGCTGACCGAAACCACGCTGGCGGCTTTCCGCGAGCATATGCTGGAACAACTCTCCGTTCGTTTGAATACGGCCGCGTTGGCGCAGTTTGCCCATGTGTTGAGTGCGCGTGAAGAGTTCCTGATGACGGCGCTGGGCTGCATTCGCGAACAATATGGTACTGTCGATCGCTGGTTGGAAAGCGAATATGGGCTTGGGCAAAGCCAGCGAGAGCAGTTACAGGCGTTTTATCTGGAACAGTAATAACGGCATGTTTAGCCAGGGTTTAACCAAGGCGGGCTGGCATTGCGTATCCTTATGGCTGGATTTTTCGTTTAAGGAGCCTGCTATTGAGCCTCAATGATATTGTCCATTGGGTCAGCGACATCGTGCGGCAGCATGAAGGCTGGGCCATTCCGATTATCTTCTTTCTGGCCTTCGGCGAATCACTGGCCTTTCTGTCGCTGTTATTGCCCGCCACGGTTATTTTGCTGGCGTTGGGGGCTTTGATCGGTGAAAGCGGTATTGCTTTCTGGCCGATTTGGGCCGCTGCTGCCGCCGGTGCATTTTTTGGTGACTGGCTCTCCTACTGGGTGGGTTATCACTATCAGGATCGCGTTGCCCATATGTGGCCGCTGTCGCGCAATCCGCAATTGCTGGTGCGTGGCCATGCGTTTTTTGAACGCTGGGGCGTGCTGGGCATCTTCTTTGGCCGCTTCTTTGGCCCGCTACGCGCGGTGGTGCCACTGGTGGGGGGGATTTGTGCGATGCCGCAAACCTCTTTCCAGATTGCCAATATCACCTCGGCGATGATTTGGGCATTCGGTATTCTCGCGCCGGGTGTGTATGGTATTAAATGGCTCAGTCAGTGGATGGGGTAAATCCCTTATATTAGCACTCCCCTGCTGTTGCAGGGGCGTGACAATATTCCCGTATTTATTATGAGTTCACTTTAGGTTACTTATTAAGTATTGCAGACAGAATGAGAATACGATCACGAATTTGTCTTTAATTTGATTTTTTCACTTCCCTTATTTTTCGAAGATGTTAATTTTCAACCAAGTGGATTGTTACTGTTAATAAACAGGCAAAACCCAAACTTTCTTGACATCAATGTCAGGGGTTTGGGTTTTTTTTTGCTCTGATTATTGATGATACTCCACCAATGATTAATTAAATTAACCTATTTGAGTCATGGAGTATCAGATGAAAATAAAAACATGGTTATTTGCTTCCCTGCTTTCTCTTTCTTTTGCCACCACATCCAATGCGTTTGCGGCTGCGGACGATAGCGTGACGATTTACTTCGCCCGCCATGGGAAAACCATACTCAATACTTATGATCGCGTTCAAGGGTGGTCAGATTCACCGCTGACGGCTCCGGGGCTGGAAACCGCCCGCTATCTCGGTGCAGGCTTAAAAGATATTCCGTTCGACCGTTATTACACCAGCGATGCTGGCCGCCAGCGTGAAACCATGCAGGTGATCCTTAAGGAAATGGGTAAGTCAGACGTTAAAGTCACGGAGCTGCCTGATTTACGCGAAATGTTCTTTGGTGGTTTTGAAGGCTTACCAAACCCTGATATGGCAAACGCCGCTGCCAAGAAGATGGGTATGGCATCTGGGGCAGCAATGTTCCAACAGGCGGGCGAAGGCAAGCTTGATCTTATTTCGATGGTGAACGCCATTAGCCAAAGCGATGAGAAGAAGGAAGCAGAAAATGCCCTACAGGTAAAAACACGCATGCAGCGTGCATTGCATACCATTGTGCAGGATGCTTTGAAGGAAGGGGACAAGAATGTGTTGGCTGTTTCTTCCGGGTTATCGATGCTGATGATGGTTTCAGATATGACCGATAATCCGAATAAGAATAAGCCACTGGCTAACGCGGCGGTAGTCAAGATTACGTATAAAGACGGGAAATATACGATCGCCGATTTGGGTGATATGAGTTATGTCGCCAAAGGAAAGGAAGCGTTAAATAAAGGCCGTTAATTCCTTAGGTATATAAAACAATAAATAAACGCCAGGGTGATAATATTAAATGCCCTGGTAGGGCTTTCCTATGCCGACTCCAGGGAATAATAATGAAAAACTCTGCTTCATGGTGTTTGATTACGATTGCTTTATTTTCAACGGTTGCTCAAGCCGCTGATGAAAGCGTATTTTCTTCGCCTTTTTTTACTGATAGTAAAGCTGAATTATCGCTGAAGAATTACTGGAAATACCTCAAAGAAGACGCCGCCAACCCGACCACGGTGCACAACGCCTGGGGGCAAGGGGTGGCGCTGGGGTATCAGTCTGGTTATCTGGCCGATACGCTTGGCGTGAATGTCGATTACTACAGTGCGGTAAAGTTGGGGGCCAGTGACTATTTCAATTCACGCGGGGTGCTATACAACAACGGCCCCGGCAACAGCAAAGATAACGCCACTGGTTTCAGCAAATTCGGCCAGCGCTATCTCAAACTGAAGGGGGAGGTTGGCGATGCAGCGCTGAATGCGCAGTTCGGTTGGCAAACGCTGCGTAATTATGGCGTGATCTCCAATTCAACCCGGCTTTCACCCACCACTTATCTGGGTTGGTCCGGTGGGGTGGCGAGAGAGGGGTTATCACTGCGCGGGGCCTATGTTGATCGTTCCATGGAGCGCAACTCGCCAGACAGCCTGCGCCTGCAAACCAACGATGGCCGTGAGATTAACCATCTGGCCACCGGCGAACTGGGGTATGAAAATAGCCTGTTCAACGGCCAACTGGCTTACGGTGAATCGCAAAATTACCTGCGCCGCCAGATCCTGCGCGTGGCGCTGAAACCCAATAACAACCTCAGCTTGGGCAGCCAGATTTACACCACTCAGGCGTTGGATGCTTACAAAGAAATGGCGTTGAGCAGGCGTAATTTCGATCGTAATGCCAACCACTACGCCTTTGATGCCAAATGGCAGGAGAAGCTCTGGAGCTTCAAACTCGGTATTGCTCACACGCGGGCACCGAAGGCCGACGGTGAGCTTGGGTTTTACCCGCGTCATATGGCGCGAAACTCACGCGGTACTTTTACTTCGATGGCGTATGCCGGTGAAGACTATATGCGAGATGGCGAAACCATGCTGGCGTCGATTGCCGAATACAACATCACGCCTGAATTCACCGCAGGGTTGACCGGCATCTACAGCCAGTTCGGCTACCAGAGTGCGACGGTGCGTACCGGCGAGGTCAATATTTTCGGCCGTTGGGCACCTTCTCATCCGCAGCTAAAAAATCTGACGGTATTTGCCATGGTCGGCCCCGGCTGGTCCTATAAGAACGTGAATAAAACACCGATACTGTCCCAAGGGGATTACCTTACGTCGCACTCTCTGGGGGCTGAGTTTATCGCCGAGTACCGTTTCAAACTGTTTTAACTCCGCTTTATACTCGTCACACTTCAAGTTGCAGATGTGTTGGCTACGCTCACTCACCCCAGTCACATAGTTATCTATGCTCCTGGGGCTTCACGAGCTTGCCGCCTTCCTGCAACTCGAATTATTTAGAGTATCAGCAGCGCGGTGCTGCAACCAGGCACCGCCTCTTCCTGAATAAAAACACGCTGGACATCCATACAGGCTCCCTTTAACGTGGCAGGCAACGTAATGTCATAGGTTATAGGGGGCAGGGTGGAGTCCAGTTTAGTTTACGGTATTGGTGGGGTGGCGATCGGCGTGCTGCTGGGTTGGCTGATCGCCAGCCTGCGGCTGCAACAGCACAGCGCCCAGCATGAAACCGACCTGCGCTTGCTGGAACAATCCCTGCAACAGGCGCAGCAGGAAACCGCTACCCGCCAGGAGATGCTGCAACGTCACGAACAGCAACTGCGGCACAACGATCTGGAACTGCGTCAGTTACATAGCCAGGTGGCTGCCGGGCAGGAGCGGATGCAACAGCTCAATCACTGGCGCAATGAATGTGAGCAACTGAATCAGGAACTGCGGGCGCAGCGCGAAGTGAATAGCGCTCAGGAAGCGGAACTGCGCGAAGTCACTATTCGCCTGGAAGAAACCCGCATGGCCGCCGAAGAGAAACAGCGGTTGCTGATCAACAGTGAACAACGGCTGACCACTCAATTCGAAAATCTGGCGAATCGCATCTTTGAACACAGCAGCCGCAAGGTAGATGAGCAGAACCAGCAAAGCCTGGATCGCCTGTTGCTACCGCTGCGCGAGCAACTGGACGGTTTCCGCCGCCAGGTGCAAGACAGCTTCGGCCAGGAAGCCCGCGAGCGCCATACGTTGACGCACGAAATCCGTAACCTTCAGCAACTGAACGCGCAGATGGCGCGTGAAGCTCTTAACCTGACCAAAGCGCTGAAAGGCGACAACAAAACCCAAGGCAACTGGGGGGAAGTGGTGTTGAGCCGGGTGCTGGAAGCCTCCGGGCTGCGTGAAGGGCATGAATATGAAACGCAGGTCAACGTGCGGTTGGATCATCAAAGCCGCATGCAGCCCGACGTGGTCGTGCGCTTGCCGCAGGGCAAAGATGTGGTGATTGATGCCAAAATGTCGCTGGTAGCTTACGAGCGTTACTTCAATAGTGAAGATGAGTTTGAGCGCGAAGCGGCGCTGAGTGAGCATATTGCTTCGCTGCGCGGTCATATTCGCTTGTTGGGCCGCAAAGACTATCAGCAACTGCCTGGTCTGCGTTCGCTGGATTATGTGCTGATGTTTATCCCGGTGGAGCCTGCGTTCCTGCTGGCGATAGATCGCGAACCGGAACTGATCAGCGAAGCATTGAAACACAACATTATGCTGGTGAGCCCCACCACGCTGCTGGTGGCGCTGCGTACCATCAGCAATCTGTGGCGTTACGAGCACCAGAGCCAGAACGCCCAGCGCATTGCCGATCGTGCTGCCGGGTTGTATGACAAGATGCGTCTGTTCGTCGACGATATGTCTGCGCTGGGGCAAAGCCTGGACAAGGCCCAGGGTAGCTATCGTCAGGCCATGAGTAAACTGAGCGAAGGCCGTGGTAATCTTATCGGCCGGATCGAAGGCTTCCGCACGCTGGGGGTTGAGGTCAAACGACCCATCCAGCCGCTGCTGGCGCAGCAGGCCAGCGCCCAACATGACGACGATGCCGATGACGAGATCGACGCGTTGCCCGAAATAGAAGACGACGATAGCACCGAAGAACCGCGCTCCACATCGCAGGGGTGAAAGCCTTTGCAAGGTGGGGTGTTTCGCCGGTTTTCTGGTACACTCCACCACACAAAATTGACTGAATAGCAGGCAGGACAATGGCAGATCAAACGCAGGAAACCACTGATTTCGGTTTTCGCACCGTGGCAAGAGAGGAAAAACAGGCCATGGTGGCCAATGTTTTTCACTCGGTAGCCGCAAAGTATGACGTGATGAACGACCTGATGTCGTTTGGCATCCACCGTATCTGGAAGCGTTTCACCATTGATTGCAGCGGCGTGCGCCGTGGGCAGCGCGTGCTGGATCTGGCGGGCGGAACCGGCGATCTGGCGGCCAAGTTCTCCCGCATGGTGGGTGAGCAAGGGCAGGTGGTGTTGGCGGATATCAACGATTCGATGCTGAAAATGGGGCGTGAGAAACTGCGCGATCTCGGCATCGTCGGTAACATCAATTACGTGCAAGCCAATGCCGAAGCCCTGCCGTTCCCAGACAACTATTTCGATTGCATCACCATCTCCTTTGGCCTGCGTAACGTCACCGATAAAGACAAAGCGCTGCGCTCGATGTTCCGCGTGCTGAAACCGGGCGGCCGCCTGCTGGTGCTGGAGTTCTCCAAACCGCTGCTGGAGCCGCTGAGCAAAGCTTATGATGCCTACTCTTTCCACGTGCTGCCAAAAATCGGTGAGCTAGTGGTGAAAGATCCGGACAGCTACCGCTACCTGGCGGAATCGATCCGCATGCACCCCGATCAGGAGACGCTGAAAGGGATGATGGAGAACGCCGGTTTTGAAAACGTCAGCTATTTCAACCTGACCGGTGGCATTGTTGCCCTGCATCGAGGCTTCAAGTTCTGATATGGAAATGCCGATGCTGTTAACCCCGTTACTGACCGGCGTAGTGGAAACTTCGCTCAATAGCCTGCTATTTCGCGATCGCAGCATGAAGGCCGCGCGTCAGCGGCTGGTGGGGAAAGTGTTGCGCATTGAATTGCAGGAGCTCAATGCGCCGCTGGTGCTGGTGTTTAGCGAGCAACGGGTCGATGTGCTTGGTCAGTCTGAAGACAGCGCGGATTGCACGGTGCAAACCCGCCTTTCGGTGCTGCTGAAATTGCGCGATCGCCAGCAGCTTTCGCCGCTGATGCGCAGCGGTGAGCTGATCGTCGAAGGCGACATTCAGGTGGTGCAACAGCTGGTGGCGCTGCTCGATCTGGCAGAATGGGATCCGGCGGAATGGTTGGCACCCTATATCGGTGACATCGCCGCGCAAGGGATCAGCCAGATCGTCGGTAAAGGTGCCAGTTTGTTTAAATCAGGTTTACAACGCCAGCAGCATTATGTGGCGGAAACCTTGACGGAAGAATGGCGCGTGGCCCCAGGATCGCTTGAAGTGGTGTGGTTTAACGAAGAGGTTGATGCCGCTGCCCGTAGTGCGGAAGCACTGATTGCCCGAATGGACAAGTTGGAGGGTAAACGATGACCCCTGGCGAACTATGCCGCCTGTATTTGATTATCCGCGTTTTTCTCAGCTACGGCTTGGATGAACTGATCCCTAAAATGCGCCTGACGTGGCCGTTGCGTTTTGGCCGCCGCCTGCTGTTCTGGATGCCGAATCGCCATAAAGACATGCCGCTGGGCGAACGTCTGCGTTTGGCGTTGCAGGAACTGGGCCCGGTATGGATCAAGTTCGGCCAGATGATGTCGACCCGCCGTGACTTGTTTCCTCAGCACATTGCCGATCAACTGACGCTGTTGCAGGACCGCGTTGCGCCGTTTGATGGCGCGTTGGCCCGCCAGCATATCGAACTGGCGATGGGCGGCCCGCTGGAAAACTGGTTTGATGATTTTGATCAGCAGGCGCTGGCTTCTGCTTCTATCGCTCAAGTGCATACCGCACGCTTGAAAACCACCGGGCAGGAAGTGGTGCTGAAAGTGATCCGCCCGGACATTGGGCCGATTATCAAGGCCGATGTGCGCCTGATGTACCGCCTGGCTGGCTGGGTGCCGATGCTGATGCCGGATGGCCGCCGTCTTCGCCCGCGTGAAGTGGTGCGTGAGTACGAGAAAACCCTGCTGGACGAACTGAATCTGCTGCGCGAAGCGGCCAACGCCATCCAGCTACGCCGTAATTTCGACGGCAGCCCGATGCTCTACGTGCCTGAAATTTACTCCGATTACTGCCGCGAAAGCGTGCTGGTGATGGAGCGGATTTACGGCATCCCGGTGTCGGATATTGAAGCCTTGGAACAGCAGGGCACCAATATGAAGCTGCTGGCAGAGCGCGGCGTACAGGTATTCTTTACCCAGGTGTTCCGCGACAGCTTCTTCCATGCCGACATGCACCCTGGCAATATTTTTGTCAGCTACGAACACCCGCATGATCCGTGCTATATCGGTATTGACTGTGGCATCGTTGGCTCGTTGAACAAGGATGATAAGCGCTATCTGGCGGAAAACTTTATTGCCTTTTTCAACCGCGACTACCGCAAGGTGGCGGAGTTGCACGTCGATTCCGGCTGGGTACCGCGTGATACCAACGTAGAAGATTTTGAGTTTGCCATCCGCACCGTCTGTGAGCCGATTTTTGAAAAGCCGCTGGCGGAAATTTCGTTTGGTAATGTGCTGCTCAACCTGTTCAACACGGCGCGCCGCTTCAATATGGAAGTGCAGCCGCAACTGGTGTTATTACAGAAAACCTTGTTGTATGTTGAAGGCCTGGGCCGCCAGCTTTATCCGCAACTGGATCTCTGGACTACGGCGAAGCCGTTCCTGGAAAGCTGGTTGCGCGATCAGGTGGGGATCCCCGCCGTGATCCGGGCACTGAAAGAAAAAGCGCCTTACTGGGCCGAGAAACTGCCTGAGTTACCTGAGCTATTTTACGATAGCTTGCAGCAGCATAAACGGTTGCAGCAAAGCGTCGATAAGCTGACCAGCCAGATGCAAGGGCAGCGTATTCGCCAAGGTCAATCACGATATTTGTTTGGGGTTGGCGCTACACTGCTAGTCAGTGGTACGATTTTGCTGTTGGGAAACGTCGAAGTGTTTCCTTTATGGTTGATTGCTGGTGGTGTGATCGCCTGGTGTGTGGGTTGGAAGCGCACCACCTGAATTAAGTCAAAATCTGGTTATACGTTGTTGCATATCCCATTGAAAGATGAAAAGGGTATAATGCGGCAACATGGAGTAACCCTTTAATCTAGAGGCTATTGGAATGGGCGGTATTAGTATTACGCAATTGTTGATCATCGCGGTGATCGTGGTGCTGCTGTTTGGTACCAAAAAGCTCCGTACGCTGGGATCCGATCTCGGTGCATCAATCAAAGGTTTCAAAAAGGCGATCGGCGACGACAGTACGCCACCGGCTAACACGGCTGAGAAAAGCAGCCTGGATGATGCTGACTTTACGGCCAAGCCTATCACCGATAAGCAGCCGGAAGTGAAAACCGAAGAGTCGAAGAACAAAGAGCAGGTATAAACCGTGTTTGACATTGGGTTTGGTGAACTGCTGCTGGTGATGGTAATCGGCCTGGTTGTACTTGGGCCGGAACGCTTGCCGGTGGCGGTCAGAACAGTAGCGGGCTGGATCCGGGCGCTGCGCTCGCTGGCGGCTTCGGTGCAAAATGAGCTTTCGCAGGAGTTGAAACTGCAGGAATTGCAGGAAAGCCTGAAGAAGGTGGAGAGTGCCGGCTTGCAGAATCTGACGCCGGAACTCAAAGCATCCATGGATGAGTTAAAAGAAGCGGCAGAGTCACTGAAGCGTTCTTATCATAGCGATCCGAACGAGCCAGCGCACACCATTCATAACCCGGTTGCGACTGACCCTGAAGCGATTCACGACGGTGTCACTCCAGCGGATGCGGTAACCACTGCATCGGCACCGGCCGCTGTGCCGCACACCGCAGAACCCGTGCCCGTTGTGGAAACTGTTGCTGCAACGGAGCCCGTGACGCAAGCCCCTGCAACGCAGGCCATTCAAGAGCCAGTGGCGGATAAAATCCCTGCGTCTCAACAACCTAGTGGCGAACGTTAAAACATGGCCGTTGAAGATACCCAACCGCTTATCAGTCATTTGATCGAACTGCGTAAGCGGCTGTTGAATTCGATTATCAGCGTGCTGGTGATCTTTATCGCGTTGGTGTTTTTCGCCAATGACATTTATCAGTTGGTGTCTGCGCCACTGATCAAACAATTGCCCGCAGGGGCGAGCATGATTGCCACCGATGTGGCCTCACCGTTCTTTACCCCGATTAAGTTAACGATGATGGTTTCGGTGATCCTCTCCGCGCCGGTCATTCTCTATCAGGTCTGGGCCTTTATCGCCCCCGCGCTTTACAAACACGAGCGCCGCCTGATGATGCCTTTGCTGGTGTCCAGCAGCCTGTTGTTTTATCTCGGCATGGCGTTTGCCTATTTTATCGTGTTCCCGCTGGCTTTTGGTTTCTTTGCCAAAACGGCGCCGGTAGGAGTGCTGATCGCTACTGATATCAACAACTATCTCAACTTCGTCATGGCGCTGTTTATGGCGTTTGGCGTGGCATTTGAGGTGCCGGTTGCCATCGTTCTGCTGTGCTGGAGCGGTGTGACCACGCCGGACGATCTGCGTAAGAAACGCCCGTATGTGCTGGTTGGCGCGTTCGTGGTCGGCATGTTGTTAACACCGCCGGACGTGTTCTCGCAAACCCTGTTGGCGATCCCGATGTATCTATTGTTTGAAGTGGGCGTATTTTTCGCCCGTTTCTACGTAGGGAAACGGCGTAAGCCCGCAGAAGAAGATGAAGGTGAAGAAGAGCCGCCTGCCGTTTGATCTTTGTTATTCAATGAGCCGCCCTGATGGGCGGTTTTTGCTTTGGAAAAACCATGTTTGATATCGGCGTTAACCTGACCAGTTCACAATTTGCCAAAGATGCTCCACAGGTGGTTGAACGCGCACGCGTAGCGGGCGTTACCGGCCTGCTGATTACCGGCACCAACCTGCAGGAAAGCGAGGCGGCCAGTACGTTGGCTCAGCAACAGCGCGCTTATTGCTGGTCTACTGCCGGTGTGCATCCGCATCATGCCAGCAGTTGGAACGCAGAGGTGGCGCAGCAAATCCGCCAGCTTGCGTTGCGGCCCGAGGTGGTGGCGATCGGTGAATGCGGGCTGGATTTTAACCGCAACTTTTCCACCCCGGCGGAGCAGGAAGCGGCATTCAATGCCCAACTGGCGTTGGCGGCAGAACTCAATATGCCGGTATTCCTGCATTGCCGCGAAGCACACGCACGTTTTGCCGCGCTGCTGACACCCTGGTTGGATAAACTGCCTGCCGCAGTAGTGCATTGCTTTACCGGCACGGCGGAAGAACTGGCAGGTTGTCTGGCTCTGGGCCTGTCGATCGGTATCACCGGCTGGGTGTGCGATGAGCGCCGTGGCTTGGAATTGCGGGCGCTGCTGCCGCACATTCCTGCCGATCGTCTGCTGCTTGAAACCGACGCCCCCTATCTATTGCCACGGGATTTGCAGCCAAAGCCAGCATCTCGCCGCAACGAACCCTGTTTTCTGCCTCACATTGTCCGGCAGGTTGCTGCCTGGCGACAGGAAGACCCTGAGTGGCTAGGCAGGAGAACTGATGAAAACGCCCGCCGGTTGTTCCGGCTGGTATGAGCAAGGAGAAAACCATGAGTTATGCATTTCCGGGCACTTTCCCTGGCCGCCGTATGCGCCGCCTGCGCCGTCATGATTTCAGCCGCCGCCTGATGGCCGAAAATCAAGTGACGGTGAATGATCTGATTTACCCGGTATTCGTTATGGAAGGCAGCAATCGTCAGGAAGCCGTCGCATCGATGCCCGGTGTATCGCGTATGACCATCGATCTGCTGATCAAAGAGGCGGAAACCATCGCCAAATTGGGCGTGCCGGTGATCTCCCTGTTCCCGGTGATTGAACCTGCTCTGAAGTCACTGCATGCGGAAGAGGCCTATAACCCGGATGGCCTGGTGCAGCGTACCGTGCGTGCGCTGAAAGATGCTGTGCCTGAGCTGGGGATCCTGACCGATGTGGCGCTCGATCCGTACACCACTCACGGGCAGGACGGAGTGATCGACGAGCAGGGTTATGTGATCAACGACATCAGCAAAGATATTCTGGTGCGTCAGGCGCTGTCCCATGCGGAAGCCGGTGCCGAGATCGTGGCACCCAGCGATATGATGGATGGCCGTATCGGGGCGATCCGCGATCGGCTGGAACTGCAAGGCCTGGTCAATACCCAGATCATGGCCTATTCCGCCAAGTATGCTTCCTGCTATTACGGCCCGTTCCGTGATGCGCTGGGTTCGAGCGGTAACCTGAAAGGCGGCAACAAGAAGACCTATCAGATGGATCCTGCCAACAGCGACGAAGCGTTACAGGAAATTGCCCAGGATCTGCAGGAAGGGGCGGATATGGTGATGGTGAAACCGGGGATGCCGTATCTGGACGTGGTGCGCCGCGTGAAGGATACCTTCGGCGTACCGACCTTCGCCTATCAGGTTTCCGGTGAATATGCGATGCACATGGCTGCGATTCAGAACGGTTGGTTGCAGGAACAACCGGCGGTGATGGAATCCCTGATGTGCTTCAAGCGTGCGGGGGCCGATGGTGTGCTGACCTATTTCGCCAAGCGTGTTGCGCAGTGGCTGCATGAGGATGCGATGCGGCGTTAATCGGCCAATACCAAACAGGCACCCAAGGGTGCCTGTTTGCATTACAGCTTCTGGAATTGCCGGTTATCAATACTTTGGCTGACCTGTTTGTTGATCAGATTCAGCAACAGCATGGAACGGGTTTCACCGTCCGGTTCGGTGTAGATCGCCTTTAAGCCTTCGAAGACCCCGTTGGTAATCAACACGGCATCGCCCGGCTGTGGGGTTTGCGGATCGACATAGTGTTCATCACTGTGTGCCTGAAGCTCTTCAATAACCTGTAGCGGAATAAGCGCCGGTAAAGCCCCAAAACGCACAAAGTGGCTGACACCTCGCGTTGCGCTGATCGTGGTGGTATGGATGCGCTCTGGATCGAACTCGACGAACAGATAGTTGGGAAATAACGGCTCATCGACCACAATACGCTTACCACGTACGATCTTTTCCAGCGTGATAATCGGGCTCAGACAGTTCACTTCTTGCCGTACCAAGTGTTCCTGTGCCCGTAAAAGTTGGCCACGCTTACAATAAAGTAAATACCAAGATTCCATAATTTCACATGCCTTTCTGTCAGCCAGTAAGCATAGCAAAAGCCGCAACGGATACCTAGTAACGCGGCTTTTCTGTCTGTGACAATCTCTATCTGTATGAATCTTTGGCAGTCAGGGGAATATCACACACTTATCTACCCTGCTCAGGTATAACAGTAGGCTTTAAGTTTGTTACTGTCACAGTATGGTTGGCGTGTCAGATGACCAATGTGACGCTATTATCATTTCTGAATTGAGGGAGAGATATGGAGCTATTTCTGCTGAGCAACGGCAAACTTTCCGGTGAAGCCGAACTGCTCGGTTATGCCAAAAACCAACTGTTGGCGATGATTGAACGCTGTAAGATCGCCTCTGCGGTATTAATCCCTTATGCCCTGATCCGCAGCGATTACGATCAGCGAGCGCAAGAACTAACCCAGGCGTTGGGTATCAAGGTCACCAGCATTCATCATGCCGAGTCTCCGGCGGCGGCGATTGCGCAGGCCGAGTGCATTCTGATCAGCGGCGGCAATACCTGGATGCTGAACCAGATGCTGCACGAAAATGGCCTGATTGTGCCGATCCAGCGCGCGGTGCGTGAACGCAACGTGCCTTACGTGGGTTGGAGCGCGGGGTGCAACGTGGCGACACCGAGTATCCGTACCACCAACGATATGCCGGTGCGCAACAGCGTCGTATTGCCCGCCCTGGGCCTGTTCCCGCTACAGATTAACCCGCACTATATCGATGCTCATCTCAGTGGCCACATGGGGGAAACCCGTGATGAGCGGCTGGCTGAGTTTTGTGCGGTTAACCCAAGCGAGTCGGTGGTAGCACTGCGTGAAGGCAGCTTGCTGTATGTCAGCGGCAATGATCTGCATTACTTTAGTGCCAAGCAGCAGGGTTTCAAGGTGTTCCGCCATGGCGTGGAAACGCAGGAATATCATGACACGCAGGCATTGCGCCCGTTAGTGCCCTTTACCTGCCATTGAACCGCCGAGCGCTGTTTAACAAAATTGCAGCAACAACTGTGAAGAGGGCTTATAATGCCCTCCTCACTGGCCGTTATAATGATCATCATGAAATACCGTGACTTACGCGATTTCCTCTCGTTGCTGGAAAAGAGAGGGGAATTAAAACGCATCAGCCAGCCGATTGATCCTTATCTGGAAATGACAGAAATCGCCGATCGTACCTTGCGTGCGGGCGGCCCGGCGCTGCTGTTCGAAAACCCGAAAGGTTACGACATGCCGGTGCTGTGCAATCTGTTCGGTACCACCCAGCGCGTGGCGATGGGCATGGGCCAGGAAGACGTCAGCGCGCTGCGTGAAGTCGGCAAGCTGCTGGCGTTCCTCAAAGAACCGGAACCGCCGAAAGGCTTCCGCGATCTGTTCGATAAAATCCCCAAATTCAAGCAAGTGCTCAACATGCCGACCAAGGTGTTGGGTTCCGCGCCGTGTCAGGAACAGGTTTGGCAGGGTGATGATGTTGATCTGGGCCGTATCCCGATTATGCATTGCTGGCCGGAAGATGCCGCACCGCTGGTGACCTGGGGGCTGACCGTGACGCGCGGCCCGCACAAAGAGCGCCAGAATCTCGGCATCTATCGCCAGCAGGTGCTGGGCAAGAACAAGCTGATTATGCGTTGGCTGTCGCATCGCGGTGGCGCGCTGGATTATCTGGAATGGTGTCAGACCCATCCCGGTGAGCGTTTCCCGGTCGCGGTTGCCTTGGGTGCCGATCCCGCCACTATTCTCGGCGCAGTCACGCCGGTGCCGGATAACCTTTCCGAGTATGCGTTCGCCGGGCTGCTGCGCGGCAACAAGACCGAAGTGGTCAAATGCCTCTCTAACGATCTTGAAGTTCCTGCCAGCGCCGAGATTGTGCTGGAAGGCTATATCGATCCGGGTGAGATGGCACCAGAAGGCCCATACGGCGACCACACCGGTTACTACAACGAGATTGACCACTTCCCAGTATTTACTGTCACCCACATTACCCAGCGGCGGAACGCGATTTACCACTCGACCTATACCGGCCGGCCGCCGGATGAACCGGCGATTTTGGGCGTGGCGCTCAACGAAGTCTTTGTGCCGATCCTGCAAAAACAGTTCCCGGAAATTGTGGATTTCTATCTGCCACCGGAAGGGTGTTCCTACCGTCTGGCAGTGGTCACCATCAAAAAACAGTATGCTGGGCATGCCAAACGCGTAATGATGGGGGTCTGGTCTTTCCTGCGCCAATTCATGTATACCAAGTTTGTTATCGTGTGCGATGACGACGTGAATGCGCGCGACTGGAATGATGTGATTTGGGCTATTACCACCCGCATGGATCCGGCAAGGGATACCGTCTTGGTGGAGAATACGCCGATTGATTATCTGGATTTCGCTTCGCCAGTTTCTGGTCTTGGCTCGAAAATGGGCCTGGATGCCACCAATAAGTGGCCGGGAGAAACCCAGCGTGAGTGGGGCCGTCCGATTAAGATGGATGAAAAGGTGTGTGCGCGCATCGATGAAATCTGGGACGAACTCGCCATATTCAGTGACAGAGAACCGACGTTGTAGCGTCAGGCTTTGTACTCAGCTTTGCATTGATGACCCGACAGAGGGAACGCATGACAATATTGAGCTGTAAAGTGACCTCCGTAGAGGCCATTACCGATACCGTTTATCGGGTACGTTTAGTACCTGAAGGATCGTTTTCGTTCCAGGCAGGGCAATACTTGATGGTAGTGATGGACGAGCGTGATAAACGCCCGTTCTCTCTTGCTTCGACACCGGCACAGCAAGACTATATCGAATTGCACATTGGTGCTTCGGAACTGAATCTGTACGCAATGGCGGTGATGGAGCGAATCCTCAAAGAGCAGGCGATCACCGTGGATATTCCGCACGGTGACGCTTGGCTGCGTGAAGAGGGCAACCGCCCGCTGGTGCTGATTGCGGGTGGGACCGGGTATTCTTATGCCCGTTCTATCCTGCTGGCTGCGCTGGAGCGGCAGCCAGATCGTGAAATCTCCATTTACTGGGGCGGGCGTGAACTGAAGCACCTTTATGATCTCAGCGAACTGAAAAACCTTTCGATGCAGTACCCTAATCTGAAGGTGATCCCGGTGGTGGAACAGCCAGAGAGTGACTGGCGTGGCCGCAGCGGTACCGTATTAAGCGCGGTATTGCAGGATTTCGGTTCACTGGCAGAGCATGACATCTATATTGCTGGCCGTTTCGAGATGGCGAAGATTGCCCGCGAGCGTTTCTGTGCCGAGCGCGGCGCTTTAGAAGCGCATATGTATGGTGATGCTTTCTCGTTTATCTAATCAAGTACGCAGCAGTAAAAATGGGGTCGCCAAGCGCGCCCCGTTTTTATTGGGGCCGGTGCGGATTTTGGGCATAAAAAAAACCGCCCCTGACAGGCGGGAAGTACGACAGCTAAACTCTTGGAATGCCCGCCTTTGCGGGCGTTCAATCAGACACAGCTAAACGCGTTCAAACACTGTTGCGATCCCCTGACCCAGGCCGATGCACATGGTCGCCAAGCCGAACTGCACATCGCGGCGCTCCATATTATTCAGCAGGGTGGTGGAGATACGTGAACCGGAACAGCCCAGCGGGTGGCCGAGCGCGATCGCGCCGCCGTTCAGGTTAACTTTATCGTCCATACTCTCCAGCAACCCAAGATCTTTGATACAGGGCAGAGACTGGGCAGCAAAAGCTTCATTCAGTTCAAACAGACCGATATCCTGCACGCTTAAACCGGCGCGTTTCAGCGCCAGTTTACTGGCAGGCACCGGCCCGTAACCCATGATCGAAGGATCGCACCCGACGACGGCCATCGAACGGATACGCGCGCGGGCTTTCAAACCCAACGCTTTAGCGCGCGATTCGCTCATAATCAACATGGCAGAGGCGCCGTCGGACAATGCCGAAGAGCTGCCCGCCGTAACGGTGCCATTCACCGGGTCAAATGCCGGGCGTAGTGCGGCCAGGCTGGCGACGGTGGTTTCCGGGCGGATCACTTCGTCATAATCGTAACGCGTCAGCACGCCGTCGGCGTCATGGCCGCTGGTCGGGATAATTTCATTTTTGAAGTACCCGGCCAAAGTGGCGGCATGTGCGCGCTGATGTGAACGTGCGGCGAACTCATCCTGCATTTCACGGCTGATGCCATGGATCTTGGCCAGCATTTCTGCGGTGAGGCCCATCATTCCGGCGGCTTTGGCCACGGTACGGCTCAAACCTGGGTGGAAGTCGACACCATGACTCATTGGCACGTGGCCCATATGCTCAACACCACCAATCAGGCTGACCTGTGCGTCACCCACCATAATAGCGCGAGCAGCATCGTGCAGAGCCTGCATGGATGAACCGCACAAGCGATTCACCGTCACTGCCGGTACGCGGTGGGGAATTTCTGCCAGCAGCGCAGCGTTACGGGCGATGTTAAAACCCTGCTCCAGCGTTTGTTGCACACAGCCCCAGTAAATATCGTCAATCTCGGCGGCATTCAACGCCGGGTTGCGGCTCAGCACGGCACGCATCAGGTGAGCGGAGAGATCTTCAGCGCGTACCTGGCGGAAGGCACCGCCTTTTGAGCGGCCCATCGGCGTACGTACGGCATCAACAATAACTACATTTTCCATCTTTATGACCTCATGCCGGTTGGCCAGTGGAGATATCAGACAGCGCCGCTGCCACCACCGGATAGTAGCTTTCATTGCGCTCTGCTTTGGCACGCAGACCTGCTGGCACCTGATATAGCGCGCCAAGATGAGCATAACGCTGCGCCATTTCGACGTAATGGGTGCTGCCAAGCGTATCCAGATAACGGAACACGCCACCGTGGAACGGCGGGAAGCCAAGACCATACACCAGCGCCATATCGGCTTCTGCCGGGCTGGCGACAATACCTTCTTCCAGGCAACGCACCACTTCGTTGATCATCGGGATCATCATGCGGGCGATGATCTCGTCGCTGCTAATGGCTTGTGCCGGTTGGTTCACTTCGGCCAGCAATGCATCGCTCTGCTCGTCGTTATCCTTACGCGACTTACCTTTGCTGTCTTGGCTGTAACGGTAGAAGCCCAGCTGGTTTTTCTGCCCAAAACGCTGGTTGTCGAACATCACGTCGACTGCATCGCGGTAATCTTTACTCATCCGCTCAGGGAAGCCGGTGGCCATCACGGCCTGAGCGTGGTGAGCGGTATCAATGCCGACGACATCCAGCAGATAAGCCGGGCCCATCGGCCAGCCGAACTGTTTTTCCATCACTTTGTCGATCTGGCGGAAGTCAGCGCCGTCACGCAGCAGCAGGCTGAAACCGGCAAAGTAGGGGAACAGTACGCGGTTGACAAAAAATCCAGGGCAATCGTTGACCACAATCGGCGTTTTACCCATGCGGGTGGCATAAGCCACCACGGCAGCAATGGTGCTGTCGCTGGTTTGCTCACCGCGAATAATTTCGACCAGCGGCATGCGATGGACCGGGTTGAAGAAGTGCATACCGCAGAAGTTTTGTGGGCGCTTCAACGATTTGGCCAGTTGAGTAATCGGTATGGTTGAGGTGTTAGAAGCCAACACGACATTTTCACCGATCAACCCTTCCACTTCGGCTAGCACGGCGGCCTTCACTTTCGGGTTTTCTACCACCGCTTCAACAATCAATTGGGCCCGTTCAATACCGGCATAATCCAGACGGGGCTGAATAGTTGACAGCACCTGCGCCATCTTCAAACCATCCAACTTGCCGCGTTCCAGTTGTTTATTCAGCAGTTTGGCGGCTTCATTCATGCCGAGCGTCAGGGATTTGTCATTAATGTCTTTCATGATGACCGGTACGCCCTTCAGCGCTGATTGGTAGGCAATACCACCGCCCATGATCCCGGCGCCCAAGACTGCCGCCTGTTTTGGTGCTTCGGCATTTTTCGCCAGCTTCTTCGCATGGGCCTTCACAAACTGATCGTTAAGGAAAATGCCCACCAAAGCGCGAGCCTCATTGGATCGCGCTAAAGGCACAAAGCTGGCGGTTTCGAGCTTCAGCGCTTCGTCACGGCCCAGTTTTGCAGCGGCTTCAATGGTTTTTATTGCGACCATCGGTGCCGGATAATGCTTACCCGCAGTTTGCAGCACCATGCCTTTGGCAGTGGTGAAACTCATCGCCGCTTCGATTGCGCTCAGTTTCAATGGTTCTAACTTCGGTTGACGGTGAGCACGCCAATCGAGCTGGCCATCGATCGCCTGTTTCAGCATCTTCAGGGCGGCTTCCACCAGTTTTTCTGTTGCTACTACGGCATCGACCAGGCCGACTTTCAGCGCCTCTTTGGCACCAATGTCTTTGCCTGCCGCAATGATCTCCAGCGCGCTGTCATTCCCCAGCAGGCGTGGCAAACGTACCGAACCGCCAAAACCCGGCATGATGCCAAGCTTGGTTTCAGGCAGGCCAATGCGGGCATCTGGAGAGGCAACACGAAAGTCAGTCGCCAGGATACATTCACAACCCCCGCCGAGTGCATAACCGTTGATGGCTGCAATGGTCGGCACCGGTAAATCTTCCAAGCGGTTGAAAACGCTGTTGGCAAATACCAGCCATTCATGCAGTTTTTCAGCCGGTGCGGCAAATAACGAAAGGAATTCGGTGATATCAGCGCCGACAATAAAGGCGGCTTTGGAAGAACGCAGCAGCAACCCTTTCAGCTCGGTTTGCTTTTCCAGCACCTCAAGTGCCGCGCCTAGGCTGGCAACGGTGCTGGTATCCAGTTTGTTGATCGAGCCAGGTGCGTTGAACACCAGCTCGGCGATACCGTTTTCGAGCCAGTGTACTTGTAATGTTTCGCCTTGGTAGAGCATGTCTATCTCCTGAATCAGCGCGGATGATCTGGTATGACCAGATGGTGAGGAGTGTGGTTTTTATGTTAATAATATGCAAATAAAAGATTGCGTATTTGCAAGATTGATCACATGGAAGATGAGTAATCCATTGATATAAATATAGGTTATTTTTCCTGCTGAGAACGATAAATACGTAAGTTAAAACGCGTTGCTAAAAGACTGAACGCGAGATGCAATGCATTTGCAGCAGGTTTGCGAAGCTCTCCGCATGCCAGCGGAGATGGGGTTGGAGCGCCGATGCAGTGTGTTAAGATGGCGCATTCCGTTTTGAGGGTATAAGGGTACTGTGATGGAAACGCTGGCTTCTTTGTATAACGAGCACCTGGCAACGCTGCAAAAGCGGGCGCGTGAAGTGTTAGAACGCAATAACTTGGACGCGTTGCTGATCCACTCCGGGGAACTGCAACGGGTTTTCTTGGATGATCACCACTATCCGTTTAAAGTGAATGCGAACTTTAAAGCCTGGGTGCCGGTGACTTCCGTGCCGAACTGTTGGCTGTGGGTGGACGGTGTTAACAAACCGAAGCTCTGGTTCTATTCCCCGGTAGATTACTGGCACAGTGTCGAGCCACTGCCGGACAGTTTCTGGACCCAATCTGTCGAAATGCAGCCGCTGGTTAATGCTGACGATATCGCCAGTAAGCTGCCATCACAGCGCGAACGTGTAGGCTATATCGGCTATGCCCAGCAGCGTGCACGCGATCTCGGTATTGTTTCTGAGAATATCAATCCGAAAGCGGTACTGAATTACCTCGATTTCCATCGCTCGATCAAAACCGGCTATGAACTGGCTTGCATGCGTGAAGCGCAGAAAACTGCCGTGATGGGCCATCGCGCCGCGCATGAGGCTTTTATGTCTGGCATGAGCGAGTTTGATATCAATCTCGCGTACTTGACGGCAACCGGTCACCGCGATACCGATGTCCCTTACGACAACATTGTCGCCCTGAATGAACATGCGGCGGTACTGCATTACACCAAGCTGGATCATCAACCACCTGCTGAAGCCCGGAGTTTCCTGCTCGATGCCGGGGCTGAGTACAACGGCTATGCCGCCGATCTGACGCGCACTTATGCGGGCCAGAGTGGTAATGCATTCGCTCATCTGGTGAAAGATCTTAACGACGAGCAGCTGGCATTGATTGACACCATAAAATCTGGGGTGCGCTATACCGATTACCATGTGCAAATGCATCAGCGTATTGCCAAGCTGCTCAAAAACCATAAGCTGGTGAGTGGCATCAGCGAAGAGGCGATGGTTGAGCAGGGCATTACCTGCCCATTCCTGCCGCATGGTCTGGGTCATCCTCTTGGGTTGCAGGTTCATGATACTGCTGGCTTTATGCAGGATGAACACGGTACCTATCTGCCAGCACCGGCAAAATATCCTTTCCTGCGTTGTACCCGAGTGTTGCAACCGGGTATGGTGCTGACTATTGAGCCAGGATTGTATTTTATTGAATCACTGTTGGCTTCATGGCGTAGTGGTGAGTTCAGTAAACACTTTGCCTGGGATCGCATTGATGCGCTGAAACCCTACGGTGGTATCCGCATTGAGGACAATATCGTGATTCATGAGAAGCGTATTGAGAACATGACGCGCGATCTGAATCTGGCCTGATGCGGCCTTACCCGATCCCTAGCGCTGTGATCAGCGTTAGTGAAGAGATAAAGAAGAGCCGTTTTATCACTCTGCTGGCACCAACCTGCGGAGTCGATGCGGCCAAAGCCTTTATCCAGCAGGTTCGTGAGGAACATCCCACCGCTCGGCATCATTGCTGGGCGTTTGTTGCCGGGGCACCTGATGATTCACAGCAATTAGGTTTCTCTGATGACGGTGAACCTTCGGGGACCGCGGGTAAACCGATCCTTGCCCAGTTGATGGGCAGTGGGATTGGTGAGATAACCGCTGTGGTAGTGCGTTACTACGGCGGTATCAAACTGGGAACCGGTGGGTTAGTGAAAGCTTATGGTAGTGGTGTTCAGCAGGCACTGAAACAATTGGTTGTCAGTAGCAAGGTTCCACAGGCCGAATATACTTTGCTGTGTGACTATGCGCAGTTGGCGCTGGTAGAGAATTTGCTGCAGCAAAGTGAAGGGCGGATTGTACATGGGGAATATGGTGCCGCAGTAATGCTGCATCTGGCCTTACCAGCAACAGGTGTTGAGGTATTTGGGAATAAATTACGTGATCTGAGTCGTGGTAATTTGCAATTAACCCCTATTTCGTAATAATTCCCCCAACTGAATCGCTAAGGATCGTGCTGAAATGCATTTTCGCGCCATAACCCGCATTGTGGGCCTGCTAGTCATCCTGTTTTCCGGGACGATGTTTATTCCCGGCCTGGTGGCATTGATATACCGCGATGGAGCAGGACGGGCATTCAGTCAGACCTTCTTTGTTGCGGTGACGATCGGCCTGATGCTGTGGTGGCCGAACCGTAAACAGAAGAATGAATTAAAACCCCGTGAAGGTTTCCTGATTGTGGTGCTGTTCTGGACAGTATTGGGTAGCGTCGGGGCATTACCTTTCCTGTTTGCGGAACGGCCAAATCTCTCTCTCACCGACGCCTTCTTCGAATCCTTTTCCGGCTTAACCACAACCGGTGCCACTACGCTGGTGGGGTTGGATTCTTTACCGAAGGCGATCTTGTTCTACCGCCAAATGCTGCAATGGATGGGAGGGATGGGGATCATTGTTCTTGCGGTAGCCATACTGCCTATTCTTGGCGTTGGGGGGATGCAGTTGTATCGTGCGGAAATGCCGGGCCCGCTGAAAGACAACAAGATGCGCCCGCGTATTGCTGAAACCGCCAAAACCTTGTGGCTGATTTATGTGTTACTGACGATTGCCTGTGCGCTTGCGTTGTGGGGGGCTGGCATGTCGGCGTTTGATGCCATTGGTCACAGCTTCGCAACCATCGCCATCGGTGGGTTTTCCACGCATGACGCCAGCATTGGTTACTATGCCAGCCCGACAATCAACACGATTGTCGCTGTTTTCCTGCTGATATCTGGCTGTAATTTCGGTCTGCATTTTGCCGTGTTGAGCGGGCGTAGTTTGAAAGTGTACTGGCGAGATCCAGAATTCCGCATGTTCATCGCCGTGCAGTTTACCCTAGTGGCAGTATGCACTCTGATTCTGTGGTGGCATGGCATCTATAAAAGCGGTATGGAAACCATCAACCAGGCTTTCTTCCAGGTCGTCTCGATGGCTACAACGGCGGGTTTCACTACCGACAGCTTTTCTAAATGGCCGCTGTTCCTGCCGATGTTGTTACTTTGTTCGGCATTCATTGGTGGCTGTGCCGGTTCAACGGGCGGCGGGCTCAAGGTGATCCGCATTCTGTTGCTGTATTTGCAGGGGTCGCGAGAGTTGAAACGTTTAGTGCACCCGAATGCGGTTTATACCATCAAGTTGGGTAACCGTGCGTTGCCAGAACGCATCCTCGAAGCGGTATGGGGCTTCTTCTCGGCCTATGCATTGGTGTTTATCATCAGTATGCTGGCAATTATCGCGACTGGCGTGGATGATTTCTCTGCTTTTGCTGCGGTAACTGCCACACTGAACAATTTGGGGCCAGGCCTCGGTGTGGTTGCCGATAACTTCACTACTATGCCACCACCGGCAAAATGGATATTGGTGCTGACCATGCTGTTTGGTCGTTTGGAAGTCTTTACGTTGTTGGTTCTTTTCACGCCGACCTTCTGGCGTGAGTGATCCTATAAAAGGAGTAATGCCATGAAGGCACTGATTCTTTATTCGAGCCGTGATGGGCAAACGCGTGCCATTGCTTCTTATATAGCAAGCAAATTGCAGGATACCCTGAGCTGTGACGTTATCAATCTGCTGCAAGCAGATGCTATTGAGTTGGACCAGTACCAGCAGGTATTAATTGGTGCCTCTGTGCGTTACGGCCATTTCCATCCGGTGCTGGAAAGGTTTGTTAAGCGCCATGCTGAGCAGTTGAACCAAATGCCGAGTGCCTTCTTTGCGGTGAATCTGACCGCCCGTAAACCGGAGAAGCGTGCACCGCAAACCAATGCCTATACTCGTAAGTTCTTGTTGTCATCGCCTTGGCAACCAAAACAATGTGCTGTGTTTGCCGGCGCATTGCGTTATCCGCGTTATCGCTGGTTCGATCGCTTCATGATTCGTTTAATCATGAAGATGACAGGGGGAGAGACGGATACCAGTAAAGAAGTGGAGTATACAGATTGGCAGCAGGTCGAGCGTTTTACTCAGGAATTCAGCCGTATCCATTACGAAAAATGATAAAGGCGCTGCCTTGTGCAGCGTTTTGTTGAAAATATCCGCGCTTGAAACGTTTTTTGAATTTAGGGGTTGCGGCGCTCTGAGAACTCCCTATAATGCGCCTCCACTGACCGGGAACAACGACTACTCTAACGAG
>JBAQHZ010000004.1:0-1754 GCA_049288585.1 Chania sp. | reverse complement strand
TGGCTGGAGCCACTGGCGCGCTGCTGTCGGTGTAGCTTGCATCAGTCGGCAGGCTGCTGTTGCCAGCGGCATCGGTGGCGATGGCGCTGACGGTGCCGGAGGTTTGTGGTGCACTGCTGTCAATCGGGCCATAGCTGCCGTCGGCGGCGACCACGGCGGTGCCGGTGCTGCCGTCCGGGAAGGTCACGGTAAGGGTACTGCCTGCCTCCGCGGCCCCGGCTACGCCGGACACACTGAGGGTGCCGTCTGGGTTCGCCACCACAATTGGCGTTTGCACATTTTGGGGTGCGGTGCGATCCGTATAAGCCACCGTGGCTGGTACACTGGAATTACCCGCCACATCGGTGGTAATGGCGCTGACGGTGCCGGAGTTCTGTCCTCCGTCACTGATAACCGGGCCATAGCTGCCGTCGGCCGCCACCAGGGCGGTGCCGGTACTGCCATCAGGGAAAGTGATAGTGACAGTACTACCAGGCTCTGCAGATCCTGCCCTACCGGACGCACTGAGGGTGCCATCAGAGTTAGCGACTACGACTAGCATAATTGGCGCAACTGGGGCAGTACTGTCGGTATAACTTTCGGTGGTTGATGAGCTGGAGTTACCCGCGGCATCAGTGATAATTGCGGTGATCGTACCAGACGTCTGCGGGGTTGTGCTTTGGAGCGGCCCGTAACTACCATCGGCGGCGACCAAGGCAGTCGCTGATGTACCGTCTGGGAAGGTAATTGTTATTGTTGTACCTGGCTTAGCTGCTCCAGCATTTCCGAAAACACTGAGTGTGCCGTCAGCGTTCACGATAATATTGGGTAAAGCAGGGCTAGGAAGCGAGGAGGGAGGACTAGGCTCATTATTGCTATCTGAACCCGAATGGCTATTGCTAGCAATTAATGCAGCACCGCCACCTACAGCTGCCAGTAATGTTGCTGCGCCTGCTAATGATATTGGACTGGTGCTGCTAATTAATAGCGGTTGAATTGATTCAATTGAAGAGAAGCCTGCAGCATCCAGAACGGGTTGACCTACAGGGTCAGTTGCTTGAACCCAAAGTTCATTATTATCACGTAATACTAACGTGTTCTTGTGGCCTTTGTGCGTTATATAGAAGTCTTCTAAAAAAATCGTTTCCCCTGACTTAAGGTGAATGACAAGTGACTCACCTTGCCTCTCCATACTGGCAATATCACTCGGTTTTACAGCCACCTCGATTACTGATGCTTCTTTTATAACAACGTGTTGGCCAGATGTGGTGGTTTCCTGATGCGTTTCTTTGTTAACCAGAGTGATAGTTGCATTCATGGTGGTAACCTCGAAAGGATAAATTTTGATAAAGAATAAGCAAATCCATTTGCAAGACCGTAAATAGATTGTAGTAGGAAGTATTATTTAACAGCGGATTTCCCACATGGTTTGCAAATATCACCAACTTATTGTTTTATATGTATTTTTTAACTTTCACCTTTGCATCACCTGCAACAATCTTACTTCTAAAGTGTTAAAACAGTTTGATTTCATTACGTTACTGTCACTCATAGGTAATTGTAAAAAAATTTTACAATCCCAAGTGATTGATTAATATTCTATGAGTTATTCAAGCTGTAGGAAGATGGTTACGCCGAACGTCAAACTGCGGGATGTTGGTTATTCCTTGCACCCCGTGCATGTTTCGGCCCAATCCGACCATCGATTACGGTTTTAACCGATCACCCATTTCGGTCTTAACCGATCACTGATTACGGTCTTATCCGATCAAATT
>JBAQHZ010000003.1:0-1931 GCA_049288585.1 Chania sp. | reverse complement strand
GTGCTAGACAATCAGCGCAGCGCAGAATTGCTGGGCAAGTACTACGAGATCGTCTGGGACGAACAGCAAACGCACAAGTTCAAAAATATCTCGCCGCATCTGCAACGCATCAAGGCGTTCAAGGCTCTCGCGTAACAGTTTTATAACGTTATGGCAGGCGACAATGGCTGCTCCCCAAAGGGCAGCCATTGTTGTTTTTGGGGCTTTCTCGGCGTTTTTTCTGTTGGCTAGCGATAAAATTCGAAATTGTGATCGGTCGCTAACTATTTGAATCGCAATCCCCAAAAAATCCCTTCGTCCAGCCTTTAACCAAAAAAGTTTGATGTACATCAATTTTGGTATGACCAAATAACCTCTCATGCTATTCTGGCCTCAGATAGCAGGTTTAATTTAAGCGAACTGACTGTATTCTAAGGATATTATTCTTTACCCTTAGGTAACAATAGGTTCACATTTAGGGGGTTATTTTGACAACGCCAATGAAGAAAATTGTGATTGTCGGCGGTGGTGCCGGTGGTTTGGAGCTGGCAACCAGTCTGGGGCATAAATTGGGCCACAAGAACAAAGCCGAGATCACGCTGGTGGATCGCAACCACAGCCATCTATGGAAACCGTTGCTGCATGAAGTGGCTACCGGTTCGCTGGATGACGGCGTTGATGCGCTGAATTATCTGGCTCATGCCCGTAATCACCATTTCAATTTCCAACTCGGCTCGCTGACCAACATCGATCGTGAAAAACAGACGCTGCAACTGACTCAGATCTGCGATGAGCAGGGCATTGAGCTGGTTCCTGCGCGCGAACTGAGTTACGACATTCTGGTGATGGCGCTCGGCAGTATCTCAAATGATTTCGGTACTCCAGGGGTGAGAGACAACTGTATCTTCCTGGATAACCCGCATCAGGCGCACCGTTTCCATAATGAAATGTTGAACCTGTTCCTGAAGTTCTCGGCCAAGCCAGGCGATAAAGAAAGCGTCAATATCGCGATTGTGGGTGGTGGTGCTACCGGCGTTGAACTGTCTGCTGAACTGCATAACGCGGTAAAACAGTTGCACAGCTACGGTTTTGAAGGGCTGGACAACAGCGCGCTGAAAGTCACGCTGGTTGAGGCCGGTGAGCGCATTCTCCCAGCGTTGCCGCCGCGTATTTCTTCGGCAGCCCATCAGGAACTGAATAACCTGGGCGTGCGCGTGCTGACCAATACCATGGTGACCAGCGCCGATGAAAATGGCCTGAATACCAAGGGCGGTGAGTTTATCAATGCCGATCTGATGGTGTGGGCGGCCGGTATCAAGGCTCCGGACTTTATGAAAGATATTGCCGGGCTGGAAACCAACCGTATCAATCAGTTAGTGGTAGAGACCACGCTGCAAACCACCCGCGATCCTAACATCTTTGCCATCGGTGACTGTGCTTCTTGCCCGCGTGAAGGCGGTGGTTTTGTACCACCACGAGCGCAATCTGCGCACCAGATGGCATCACGCTGCTTTACCAATATTCTGGCGCTGATAAATGGTCAGCCTTTGAAGCCTTATGTGTATAAAGATCATGGCTCACTGGTATCGCTTTCGCGCTTCAGCACCGTCGGCAGCCTGATGGGCAACCTGATGCGTGGCTCGATGATGATCGAAGGGCGCGTGGCGCGCGTGGTGTATATCTCACTGTACCGCATGCACCAGGTAGCGCTGCACGGCTATACCAAAACTGGCCTGATGATGCTGGTGGGGGGGATCAACCGCGTGATCCGCCCGCGCCTTAAAATGCACTGATATTGCCTTTACCGTTCGATAACCCACGCAGGTTCGCCGCGTGGGTTTTTTTATACTAACGTGCCGCAGAATGAGCGGTAGGTGAGTGATTGACTAGCAGAGAATATGGGGATCTTAGGTGAATTTCTTAAGAATTATCTCAAATAATAAGAATTGGTG
>JBAQHZ010000002.1:0-1781 GCA_049288585.1 Chania sp. | reverse complement strand
TCTCTGCCGCACTCAGCGGATTCAGCGGATGTGCCCGGTGTTCAACGGCGAAGGTCTGATCCAGCCCAGACTGAAAAACGTCGTTAATGAATCCTTCAGACATATAGGCAGTTTTACCTTTGAACACCACCGGCACCGGCAACTTCAAAGGTTTACCATTGACGATAGCTTCGTGAGCGCTCGGTTTCACCTTCACGTAGGCACCGTCTTTGACGATCACAAACATACGCGCGTAGTCATCCCACTGTACGCTGGCCCCGAACTCCTCCAGCGTTTTTTGCATCGGTACCATCTTGGCCGCAGCACCGTGTGCCAACGCCGCAGTCTGCCAACCCGTTCCTACCAATAACCCCAATGCCAGCGCAATGGCTGCTGGCAGGCGTTGGGTCGCCATGATTGTTGTTTTAGATCTCATCATTCCCCCGCACGAATCAAAGAAGCATCGACATCCGTTATTGTTGTGGTGAACCCGTCAGCCGGGCCCTATGCCAACATAGCAACTCTCAAGCGGGGATATTTTGTTGTGCTTGCCATCCTGTTTGTCGTTACTGACAATCTGCGGCAAGCGCACGAACGGGGAAAGGTTGGGGTTACTGGTACTGCTTGCGATACGCGCTTGGCGAAACGCCAAAGCGGGCTTTAAACGCGGTGGAGAAATGGCTGTGATCGGCAAATCCCCAGTCATAGCCAATGTTGGCGAGCTTTTGCCGCTCTTTTGCCTGGCGTAGCGCCTGCGCACACAGATCCAAGCGGCGGTTTTTGATGTACTGCGCCACAACCAGCCCCTTGCGGGCAAACATGCGGTACAAACTGCGCACGGAAACCCCTATCTCACTGGCGATCCACTCCGGCCGTAGCTGTTCCGACTGAATATGCTGGTCGATAAACGCCAGCGAACGGGTGAAGATCCGCTCATGGCTATCCTGCTGTTCTTCGCCCCCTGCCAGCACCGGCCGCAGCAAGGTCGCCACTGCGTTAAGTACCGCTTCGCTTTCCACCAGACTCATCTCAGGATTCTGCATACTGCCCAACACCAACTGTAGGCTGAGTTTCGCCGCCGCAGCCTCGGTGCCAAGGCGCTGGGCACAGGGAAGAGTGATGAATCTCAGGTGTTGCTCAATATAGCTGCGAGGTAACATTAGAGAGAGTTGGCGTGAGTCCTGCTGATAAATAAAGCTACAGGGCTGCGAGGCATCGATAAAAGTCATATCCCCGGCCGATAGCCTGGTCTGGTGATGCCCCTGCTCCATCATCGAACTACCATGCAGTTGGAAGGCAGCAAAAAAATGCGAACTGTCACTGCTCTGAGCAATCTCACGTCGGGTCCGATAAAGCCGGGTTTGGGCAATATCAACCACGCTCAGACGCAGCGCATGGGCACGGAATTCTTGTACCGCGCCGCTGAAGCCCGGCCCCAAGGTTTTGGCACCAAACCGACCGCAGGCAGAATTGATCTGCCCTAACCACTCTTCGAAGCGCGCATCCCTGACCTGTGTAGAAATTGCCATAATTAACCCCTTGAAACATAAGCAACAAAAGAGAAACTGGCTGATTGAGCCCACTACCGCGAAGCGATAGCTGAGGTATTTTTGACATTGATTGAGGAATTAAAATAACAATACGTTAACATTTAGTCAGCATTATCTACGGGATTTGGCGCGGAGATCACACTCGGCTTTCACTGACAGAATGAGAGAGATCTCACTACCACCTTTAAAGCTGGCTGATATTTTGTTGTATATACCCTTCATACTTCAAGTCGCTTGGGTGTTGGCTGCCTT
>JBAQHZ010000001.1:0-3270 GCA_049288585.1 Chania sp. | reverse complement strand
TCACATCATTACCCGGTGTCTTACGCCGGGTGTATCCTATTATTATTGTCCCCTTCGCCTTTCAAGCAGCAGGGGTTGGTTGCCTTTGCACGCTCCGGCTACTTGGTTTATCAAGCTTCGGGGGATCCGCTGAGTCGCTACCTGCCTGCGGTATGAAGCTCTTGGGGTGTAACAACGTTCTGGATACGCAGAACGGCCACTTGGCCGGGTGTTCTGCGATGACGGGCCATGCAGTTTGAGAAGGAGAATCACCAAAATGAAGTCGCACAACGATCCTGGCAGATCCAAGTCCCGCCATACCGAATATTCACTCATGTTTCCTATTGCTGCACTGGTTGTGCTCAACCTGTGGGGCGGTACCGGCAGTTTTCCGCTGATTGTCGCTATTAATATTGTGGCGCTGGTGGGGATCCTCAGCAGTGCTTTCAGCGTGGTGCGCCATGCTGACGTACTGGCCCATCGGTTGGGTGAACCCTACGGCTCGCTGATCCTCAGCCTGTCGGTGGTCATTCTGGAAGTGAGCCTGATTTCAGCGCTGATGGCGACCGGTGATGCCGCGCCTGCACTGATGCGCGACACGCTGTATTCGATCATCATGATTGTCACCGCTGGCTTGGTTGGTGTTGCTTTGCTGCTAGGTGGGCGAAAATTCGCCACCCAGTACGTTAACCTCGGTGGTATCAAACAGTATCTGATGGCGATTTTCCCGTTGGCGATCATCGTGCTGGTGCTGCCAAGTGCGCTACCGGGCGGTAACTTCAGCGTTGGCCAGTCATTGCTGGTAGCGGCGATTTCGGCGGCGATGTACGGCGTCTTCCTGCTGATCCAGACCAAAACCCACCAGAGCCTGTTCGTGTATGAACACGAAGATGACGGTGACGATGGCGACCCTCATCACGGTAAACCCTCCTCTCACAGCAGCCTGTGGCATGCGGTTTGGTTGATCGTGCATCTGGTGGCGGTAATTGCCGTAACCAAGTTCAACGCCAATCCGCTGGAAGGCCTGCTGACCAAGCTAAATGCGCCAACGCAATTCACCGGCTTCCTGGTAGCGCTGCTGATTCTGTCGCCAGAAGGGCTGGGGGCGTTACGTGCAGTGCTGAATAACCAGGTGCAGCGCGCCATGAACCTGTTTTTCGGCTCCGTGTTGGCGACAATCTCCCTGACCGTGCCAGCGGTCACGATTATCGCCACCCTCACCGGCCAGACGCTGATCTTCGGCCTGCAAGCACCGCATATGGTGGTGATGCTGACTGTGTTGATCCTGTGCCACATCTCCTTCTCTACCGGCAGAACCAACGTGCTGAACGGCACCGCGCACCTGGCGCTGTTCGCCGCTTATATGATGACGATTTTTGCCTGACGTCTCTACCCTGCATGCTTGAAGTTGCTAGAGCCTAGACAAAACGGGGTGCCAATTTGGCACCCCGTTGATTAACAGCGGTTAGGCTAATCGTAAGCATTAAGCGTGTGCTGGCACAGTGCAGAGCGGACGCAGTCTTGTTTATCAAAGCGAATAATACCCACCATTTCGTCCTCTTCGAAGCGCTCCAACGCGTCGCTAAGGCCGGATTTCACACCGCGTGGCAAATCGCACTGGGTGATATCCCCATTGACGATCACCGTCACGTTCTCGCCCAAACGGGTCAGGAACATCTTCATCTGGCTTGCCGTGACGTTCTGGGCTTCGTCCAGGATCACCACCGCATTTTCAAAGGTACGCCCGCGCATATAGGCGAAAGGCGCGATCTCTACCTTGCCGATTTCCGGGCGCAGGCAGTATTGCATAAACGACGATCCTAAACGGCGCAGTAAAATGTCATACACCGGCCGGAAATAAGGGGCGAATTTCTCAGCGATATCCCCAGGCAAAAAGCCGAGGTCTTCATCCGCCTGCAAAACCGGACGCGTCACAATGATCCGATCCACCTCTTTATGTATCAGGGCCTCTGCCGCTTTGGCGGCGCTGATAAATGTTTTGCCGCAGCCAGCTTCGCCAGTGGCGAAGATCAACTGTTTGTTTTCTATGGCTAATAAGTAATGACCTTGAGCTTCGGTTCTCGCCTCGATGGTAGAAGTATCCCGGCTGTCACGTGCCATGCCGATAGACTCAACACCACCCATTTGTACCAGCGTGGTCACGCTTTCTTCTTCACGCTGGCGATGGCTACGTGCGTCACGACGAATAACGCGTTTGGCTTCGCGACGTGCTTTGATCACTGCTTTTTGTCTTCCCATAGTTGGCACCTTACAGTTTGTTTCACCTACCGCAGCGGCATCAGGTGTCGCGCGATTATGTTTCACACACGTATTAGGTTTTGGCTTCCTTTAGAGCCAATATAAGCCGATGAATAACGCGAATACGCGGCAGCATGGCAATGCGCCGTTTCTTCGCAAGACAACGCGGTTTGTAGGTAATAAGAGAGTGTGACAGCCAGATTAGGGCGAAAGGAAAGCCAGGATTCAGTCAGAAATTGAGAGGCGGAGTTGGCACCCTCGTTATAACGAGTAATCAGGGGGGAGATGTTATTTGTCTTTTGTAGCCCAACCAAGGACTTTACCATTAGCGATCCCCGCAGTGATATTTACAGCTTCGAGCTGTGCACCGTGTGAAACTACCGCCAGATGATTACAGTATAATGACATTCAAACTCGTCGTGTTACTAAAATGTAAAAATTTTTAATTTTCATTCTTCCATATCATGCAAAAGCACTATATCACGCCATTTACGCCATTCCGGATAAATTTAATTATTTCATTAAATCATATAGTTACCATTAACTCTCGCTAATGGCACTTGTGTTGGTAGATTAAAATTCAAACAACTAAAAAGGCACTACTTGTATTGGAATACTCTCTTTAGCGGCAGTTGAATAATGCTATACCCGTCACCCTTCAAGCTGCATGGGTGTTGGCTGGCTTCGCTCAGTGGCCGCCTGCATGCAACTTGAAGTCACTTGGGTATATAGGTTGTTGCGAGGATAAAACCAAAAGGGTTGAAACCTCTCCCCGATGATCAGGGCTGTCTCTTGTTCACATCTTGAGGTAGGGGAATGAGTGTTTATTTAGGTCGCTAAACATATTGTGTACACATTGGCAATATGATGAACGCGCCGTCCGTGGCGCGGTCGCTTATGCGCCGTGTCTGCGTTCAGCGCCTTCAATGGCTTCAACATCCGTGCTCATCTCACCCACAACGGAGTTTGACACGCTGTTATCAATCCCATTGTAAAATTTGCCCGTTACTCACAGATTCGGGTGTTGACGTT